>NZ_RAWP01000108.1:0-33036 GCF_003668935.1 Corallococcus sp. AB032C
CACCAACCCCCTCGCTCCCCCGACTGTTGTCCTACCTACCCTTCAGGACGGGACAATGTTCACCCTCTTCACAAGATCCGGACCTTCCTGTACTTCCAAGATGTTGCACGTTGATCCGCCCCTGTTCCCCCACAGAGGACCATGACTGCTCCCACTGTCCTCATCTCGGATGATGAGCCCCTTGTCGTGTCGGCACTCGCCCGGGAGGCCAAGCGCTCCGGCCTCGTCTGCGTGTCCGACACCACCTCCGAACATGTGATGGAGCTGGCCCGCAAACACCGGCCCGCCGTCATCATCCTGGACATCAATCAGCACCAGGACGGACGGGACCTGCTCGCGCAGCTGAAGAAGGACCCCGTCACTCGCGACTCCAAGGTCATCATGCTCAGTGGCGTGGAGGATCAATTCACCCGCCACGTGTGCTTCGAGCTGGGCGCCGACGACTACGAAGTGAAGCCGTGCGACCCCACCTTCATGACCCGCATCGCCCGCATGGCCGCCGCCGCGGTGCGCCCTCCCGCTTCGCCCGAAGCCGCCTGACTCACGACGGCCGCAGCGAACGGATGGCCTGCGCGTAGTCCTTCGCGCCAAACACGTAGCTGCCCGCCACCAACACCGTCGCCCCCGCGTCCACCACGCGCTTCGCCGTCTGCGCGTTGATGCCGCCGTCCACCTCGATGTCCACGTCCTTCAGCCCCCGCGCGTCCAACATCGCGCGCAGCCGGCGGACCTTGTCCACCGTGGACTCGATGAACGACTGCCCGCCGAACCCCGGGTTCACGCTCATCAAGAGCACCATGTCCACGTCCCCCAGCACCTCCTCAATCGCCGACAGCGAAGTGCCCGGGTTCAACACCACCGACGGCTTCGCCCCCACCTGACGGATGGATTGCAGCGTGCGGTGCAGATGCGGGCTCGCCTCCTGGTGCACCGTCAGCACGTCCGCGCCCGCCTTCACGAACGCGTCCACGTACTTCTCCGGCTCGACAATCATCAGGTGCACGTCCAGCGGCTTCGTCGCCACCCGCTTGATGGCCTCCACGATGACCGGACCCAACGTGAGGTTGGGTACAAACCTGCCATCCATGACATCCACGTGAATCCAATCCGCACCGGCGGCCTCGATGGCGCGGACCTCTTCACCCAGGCGGCTGAAATCACAGGAGAGCAGCGACGGAGAGATGCGGACGGGGCGGGTCATGGCGGCGCTTCATAACCGCTTCCGGTGGGCCCTGGTACCTTCGCCCGGCAGGACAGGGTGCTTGCGGACACAGGTGGACCTGGCAGGTGGGGGGGCCGGGCAGCCGACACATCCTGCGTGCTACAACGTGGCGCGCCCGCGGCCATCCGCCGCATCCCACGGAGCCCGCCTCGGTGCTTCCCCAGTCCGTGCCCGCCTCCCCCAACCTGTCCCGCCGGCTCGCGAAGCTGACGTCCATCCTGGATGTCGCCAAGGCGATGAGCGCCGAGCGCGACCTCGACCTGCTGCTGCCCCTCATCCTCTATGAGGCCACCAAGGTCGTGGAGTCGGACCGCTGCTCGCTCTTCATCCTGGACCGCGAGCGCGAGGAGCTCTGGAGCAAGGTGGCCCAGGGCTCCAAGAACGAAATCCGTCTTCCCATGGGCAGCGGCATCGCCGGCCAGGTCGCCCATACCGGCGCCGTCATCAACATCCCCGACGCCTACGCCGACGCCCGCTTCAACAGCAGCTTCGACATCTCCAGCGGCTACCGCACCCACACCATCCTCTGCGTCCCCATGCGCGACGCCAATGGAGAGGTGACGGGCGTCATCCAGGCCCTCAACAAGCGCGCCGGGCAGGTGTTCGACGAGGAGGACGAGGAGCTGCTGCTCGCCCTGGGCGCCCAGGCCGCCGGCGCGATTGAGAACGCCCTCCTCCATGAGGAAATCAATCGCCTCTTCGAGGGCTTCGTCTCCGCGTCCGTCGTCGCCATCGAAGCGCGCGACCCCTCCACCGCGGGCCACTCCGGCCGCGTCGCGGACCTCACCGTGTCCCTGGCCCAGGCGCTGGAGCACCGCGCCACCGGCCCCTATGCCCAGACGCGCTTCACCGCCGTGGAGCTGCAGGAGCTGCGGTACGCGTCGCTGCTGCATGACTTCGGCAAGGTGGGCGTGCGCGAGAACGTGCTCGTCAAGGCGGAGAAGCTGTATCCGCATGAGCTGGAGGCGCTCAGCGCCCGCTTCCAACTGGCTCGCAAGGACTTGCAGCTGCAGAGCTCCCGGCGCCGGCTCGCCTCCGTGGAGGTCCGCGGCCTGTCCGCCCTGCCCTCCATCCATCAGGAGGAGGACGCGCGGCTCGGTCAGGAGCTGGCCCAGCTGGATGAGGTGATGGGCTTCCTGCTCACCTGCAACAAGCCCACGGTGCTCGCGCAGGGCAACTTCGAGCGGCTGCTGGAGCTGGGCAAGCTCACGTTCACCGACGCACATGACCATGGGAAGCCGCTGCTGCTGCCCCATGAAATCCAATCCCTCTCCATCACCCGCGGCACCCTCTCCCCGGAGGAGCGCCGCGAAATCGAGAGCCACGTCGACCACACGTACCGCTTCCTGTCGCAGATTCCGTGGACTCGCGCGCTGCGCCGCGTGCCGGAGATTGCGTACGCGCACCACGAGAAGCTGGATGGCACGGGCTACCCTCGCGCCGTCCCGGAGATTCCAGTGCAGTCCCGGATGATGTCCATCTGCGACATCTACGACGCGCTCACCGCGAGCGACCGGCCCTACAAGAAGGCCGTGCCGCACACGCTCGCGTTGGACATCCTCAAGAAGGAGGCGGGGTCCGGACAGCTCGACAAGGACCTCTTCACCATCTTCGTCGAGGCGGAGATTCCCCGCCGGGCTCTCAAGAAGAGCCCGGCGTAGGGCCCTGCATCAGGCGCTGATGGTGTGCAGCCGGAGGCTGTTGATCTTCCCCGGCTGGCCCACCGGCGCGCCGAACACCACCACGATGCGGTCGCCTCTGCGAGCGAGGCCCCGCGACACCAGCTCCTCCTCCACGCGGCGGAGCATGGTCTCCGTCTCCAGGATGGGCTCCAGCACGCGCGGCACCACGCCCCAGAGCAGCGACAGGCGGCGGCGCACCTCCTGGTTCGGGCTGAACGCGACAATCGGCACCGTGGGCCGGTAGTGCGCGAGCAGCCGCGCCGTCACGCCGGACAGCGTGAAGGCCGCGATGAGCGTGGCGCCGCTGGCCTTGGCCGCCTCGCACGCCACGCGCGCGATGACGTCCGGGAAGTGCAGCGGCAGGCCCAGCGGGGCCTCAATCTGGCGCGGCAGGAGCTGCGCGCGGGAGGAGGATTCCGCCGCCAGGATGATGCGCTCCATCATCTGCACGGAGTCCAGGGGGAACTTGCCGCTCGCCGTCTCGCCCGAGAGCATCAGCGCGTCCGCGCCGTCGTACACGGCGTTGGCCACGTCGCTGGCCTCCGCGCGCGTGGGACGCGGGTTGTCGATCATCGAGTTGAGCATCTGCGTGGCCACGATGACGGGCAGGCCTCGCAGGTTGGAGCGCCGGATGATGTCCTTCTGGACGGCGGGCACTTCTTCCGGGGGAATCTCCACGCCCAGGTCGCCTCGGGCCACCATCACGCCGTCCGTCTTGTCGAGGATGGCGTCCAGGCGCGCGATGGCCTCCGGCTTCTCCAGCTTGGAGATGATGGGCACCGTGCGGCCCACCTCCGCCATGGCCTGGCGCGCGGAGTCCAGGTCGGACGGCTGACGCACGAAGGACAGCGCGATGTAGTCCACGCCCGCCTTGAGGCCGAAGATGAGGTCCTCGCGGTCCTTGGGCGTGAGCGCGTCCGCGCGCACCGCCACGCCGGGCAGGTTGATGCCCTTGTTGTTCTTCAGGATGCCGCCGTGAATCACTTCCGTCTTGATGAGCTGCTTCTTGTCCGTCTCCACGACGCGCAGCTCCAGGAGGCCGTCATCCAGGAGGATGCGGTCGCCCGGGTTCACGTCCGCCGCCAGGTGCGGGTACGTGGTGGACACGATTTCGTCCGTGCCCTTCACCGTCTCGTCGGTGGTGATGTGGAAGGTGGCGCCGTGCTTCAGCTCCGTGCTGCCCGTGACGAAGCGGCCGGTGCGAATCTTGGGACCCTGCAGGTCGCCCAGGATGCCCACCGCCTTGCGCACCTTCAGCGAGGCCGCGCGCAGCATGTCGATGTTCGCCTGATGCTGTTCGTGGCTGCCGTGGGAGAAGTTGAGCCGGGCCACGTCCATGCCGGACTCCAGCAGCGCTTCCAACATCTCCGGGGTCTGACTGGCGGGACCGAGGGTGCAGACAATCTTTGCTCGTCGCATATGAGGCCGAACATCCGGCCCCAGCGCGTTTCGGTCAAGGAGTCACGGAGCGCGACCGAGCAGGTAAACCAGTAAATGTCCAGGCCGCTCGGCGTGCGCTCAACCGCGCAGCAGCGTGCCCAGGTTCTCTCGCTCCCAACGCAGCGCGGCGGCGTAGTGCGGGTACGTGCGCTCGCGCTCGCGGAAGGCGCGCGGGTGGTGCACGCGGCGCCCGGTGCGATTGCTGCTGGGGAACAGCTGGTGGAGCATCTCGTGGAAGACGATGAACTCCACGAAGAAGGCAGGCACGTCCGGCTTGTCCAGCGCGGGGTGGATGCGGATTTCGCGCGTCTGGTGGTCGTAGACGCCCAGGCGGATGGACTTGCGGCGGCGGCGCGGCGGCATGCGGCCCCAGCCGATGCGGGCCTGGATGGCGTTCTGGAAGTAGGCCTCGTTGACGCCGTTGTAGAGCGCGCGCAGGTCGAAGCAGCGGCCGAGCGGATTCAGCTCCGCGTCGGATTCCCGGCGCAGCTGGCGGATGAGCGGCTGCTGGCCCCGGATGTACTCGTCCAGGAGGGCGCCCGCGGCACGGTGCCCCCGGCCCGCGTAGTCCGCCACCGCGCGCACGATGACTTCGGGCGCGTCCAGGAACATGTGGTGCAGCCGCAGCTGGAGCACCTGCGAGCCGCGGCGGAAGGACACCATGGTGGAGCGGTTGTCCGTCACGGCCAGGCGCACCGGCATGCCCAGGTTCGCGCTCAACCGCCACGCGAGCGACTCCGCGCGCGACCAGAGCTCCTCACGCGACGCGGTGAGGACGCGCGGTGCCTCCTCCGCGACGCGGTTGCGCGGCGGCAGCGGCGCGGGACCTTCCGGCACGCGCTGCGCGGAAGCGGCGGCGCGTTCCGCGGACGAGCCACGGGGGAACAGGGACATCTGGCGGAAGGCTTCGGGCGTCACGCGGGGGGCATCGTACCCGGCACTTCCCGAACCTCAAGGCCAGGGGCTGGATGCCCGTCCGCCTGTCGACCGGGCCCACACGCCGCGCGTGGCACCCCGGGTTGAATTCGTCCCAGAGGCATTGTCCTTCAGGACAGGCTGCCCGGGTCGCCATGGCGCGACTTGAGCAGCCGCTCCAGCCGCTCCGGCTCCATGCGCACCACGAAGGTCTTCTCCCGGGCATACGTCACCTGCCCGGGGGCAGCGCCCTTCAGCTTGCGCACGAACTTCACCGGCATGTAGCTCACCTCGCCGCGAGGTTCGCCCTTCGCACCGGAGTGGTGCAGCGCGAGGTGCGCCGCGTCCAGGAGCACCTCCTGCGCCACCTCCGCGTTCTTCTCCACCGGCACCACCACGTGGCTGCCCGGCAATCCCCGCGCGTGCAGCCACAGGTGCCACGGCCGGGCCACCTTGAAGGTGAGCTGGTCGTTGTCCTCCGCGCCGCGCCCCACCCAGATGCGCGCGCCGCCATGGCCCAGGTACTCCTTGAAGGGGAGGCCTCCCTTCGGACCCTCTTCCCCCTGGGTCACCTGGAGCACTTCCACCTGCGCGAGCAGCGCGGCGTCATCCATGGCTTCAATCTGGCTGAGCGCCGTCTGCGCGTGGGCGACCTCTCGCGCGAGCTCCGCCTCGCGGTGGCGGGCCTGCTCCACGCCGCGCAGCAGGCGCCGGTACTGGTGGAAGTGCCAGTCCGCCTCCTCCTTCGGGGTGCGCTTCGGGTCCAGCTTCACCTGGACCTCCTCCACGCCCGCCTCCGTATAGGAGGTGAGCGTCACCTGGGACGCGCCTCGCTTGAGCCGGTGCAGGTTCTGCGCGAGCAGCTCGCCCACTTCGCGGTGCTTCTCCGCCTCCGGGCCTCGCTGGGCCTCCGCGCGCACCTTCTCCAATGTGCGAGAGGAGCGCTTCAGCCTCGCCCGGTACGGCTGCGCGAGCCGGCGGCGGATGGTGTCCGCGCGGCTGGTGCGGTCCTTCTGTCCGAGCACCCGCTCGGCGGCTTGCAGCCTGGGCAGCGTGTCTTCTTCCTTCGGCTCCAGACGTGAGGGCTGCGCGCGGCCCTTCGCCAGCGCCTCCGCGGACACGGGCTCCGGTGGCGACCACTGCGCTCCCGGATAGAGGTTGCGCCTGGGGCCGAAGCCTTCACCGGAGAGCATCAGCACCCGGTTGTTGTCGCTGAGGAGCAGCAGCCCCCCGGGCGCGCCCACCTCCATCACCAGCCGGCGGCGCACGCCTTCGCGATCGAACTCCAGGATGATGGCGCGGCTCTCCTCCAGGTAGCGCGCGGCCTGGAGCTTGAAGCCGGTGAGCTCCTGGCGCAGCCAGCGCTGGAAGGGAGCGGGCTCGCCCGGCGTGGGGAAGCGGTCCTCCGCGACGGACAGGCGCGACAGCTCGCCTTCGGCGCAGAGGCACAGCACGACCGATCTGCCCGGGACGCGCAGCTCCACGTAGGCCAGGCGGGGAAGCGGGCACCACGCCTTCTGGGCCACCGCGCCCACCAGCCGGGCCGCGGCCTCCGCCACGACCTCACCGAACTCCACCGGACGCAGCGACATGGGCCCCTCCCGGGCGGACACACGAGGAGACGTAAACCCCTGGCCCGCAAAAGGAAAACGGCCCGGCGGGTTTCGCCGAGCCGTTCACCGGACGTCAACCGACGTCCGAAATGACGCCGTTACTTCAGGCTTCCGGGGTCGACGGGGCCGCGGGGGTCGCGGCCTTCCGGCGGGAAGCGGTCTTCTTCTTGGCGGCCTTCTTGGCGGCCGGCTTCTTCGCGACGGCCTTCTTGGCCGTACCGCGCTTGGCGGCAGGGGCCTTGCGGGCGGTCTTCTTCGTCGCGGTCTTCTTCGTCGCGGCCTTCTTCGCGGTCTTCTTCTTCGCGGCCATCGGAATCCTCCGTTCAGTGTTGAGGCCCGCGAGGACGCGAGCCCTGCACCCACTTCGAACTGAACGTGAGTGCTTGAAATGAATGGTACGGGCGACATGCCAGTGTGTCAACGCATGGTGATGTATTGCAGTGCGCGGCGAGGCCGATTTTTGGCCTCCGGGCGCGTCGAACCGTTCGTGGCGGTCATTTCGGGGGTCCGACGTGTCGCGCGCGAGGCCGAATTTCCGGCTCCGGACGCACTTCGAGGGTCCGCGCTACGGGGCTGGATGTCCGCTGCCGTGCATCCGGCGCGCGCGCATCGCATCGCTTCCCGTCGTGGGTGCGGCGGCCTACGGTGCGCGCCCGAATGAGCTCCGCCGCGCTGACCTTCCCCTCGTCCTTCACCTTCGGCGTCGCCACTTCCGCGTACCAGGTGGAGGGCGGCATCGAGAACGACTGGGCCGAGTGGGAGCGGCTGGGGAAGTTGAAGGAGCCCCATGCGAGATGCGGCATCGCGGTGGACCACTGGCGCCGCTACGCGGAGGACTACGCCCTGGCGAAGGCGGTGGGAGCCACGGCGTTCCGGCTGTCGCTGGAGTGGGCGCGCATCGAGCCCGAGCGCGGCCGGTTCGATGGCGCGGTGCTGGAGGGTTACCGCGAGCGGCTGCTGAAGCTGCGCGCGATGGGCCTGCGGCCGGTGGTGACGCTCCATCACTTCACCCACCCCACGTGGTTCCACGCGTCCACGCCCTGGCACCTTCCGGAGAGCCTGGAGGCCTTCCGCCAGTACGTGCGCCGGTGCGCGCCCTTGTTGGAGGGGCTGGACGCGCTCGTCATCTCCTTCAACGAACCGATGGTCCTCTTGTTGGGCGGCTACCTCCAGGGCCTGATGCCGCCGGGCATCGCGGACGGGGCGAAGACGATGGCCGCGCTCGGGAACATGGTGCGCGCGCACGTCATCGCTCGGGAAGAGCTGGGCCAGCACCTGGGCCGGGTGGAGCTGGGCATCTCCCAGAACATGCTCGCGTTCGCGCCGGACCGCTGGTGGCATCCCCTGGACCGCTCGCTGGTGAGGCTGGCGGCCCCGGCCTACAACCACGCGTTCCACGAGGCCCTGTCATCCGGCCACCTGCGCGTGTTCATGCCGGGCGTGGCGTCCACGGACGTGCGCATCGACGGGGCGCGCGACTCCGTGGAGTTCGTGGGCGTCAACTACTACACGCGCGCGCACCTGCGCTTCATGCCGCGCCCGCCCTTCATCGACTTCAAGTACCGCGACCCGGACGGGCGCGGGCTCACCGACATCGGGTGGGAGCAGCGGCCCGAGGGCTTCCTCCAGCTCCTTCAGGAGGTGAAGCGCTACGGCAAGCCGGTGTGGATTACCGAGAACGGCATCGACGACCGCAAGGGCACGGTGCGGCCGGAGTACCTGCACGCGCACCTGCGCCAGGTGCTGGCCGCGCGCGAGGCCGGCGTGGACGTGCAGGGCTACCTTTATTGGAGCCTGCTGGACAACTTCGAGTGGCTGGAGGGTTGGGGCCCGCGCTTCGGCCTCTACCACGTGGACTTCGACACGCTGGAGCGCCGCCCCACCCCGGCCTGCGACTACTTCCGCGCCGTCGCCACCGGGCGCGTGCTGGTGCCGCCGGCTTCCGTCGCGGGCGGGGCCAGCGCTCAGCCCAGCGCCGCGCGGTAGTCCACCTCCGGCTCCTCTAGAGGTGCCGTGGGGTCCGTGTCCGCGCCCGCGAAGAAGCGGCGCACGCTGTCCTCCACCGCCTCCGGCGAGTCCAGCCCGTTCACCTCCGAGCGGAAGTGCGCCGCGCCCTTGAGGCCGTGGGCGTACCAGGCCAGGTGCCGGCGGAAGGAGCGCACCGCGCTCAAGGGCTCCCCGACGAACTCCGCGTGGGCCCGGACGTGCTCCAGCACCAGCTCACAGCGCTCCTCCGGGGTGGCGGGTGGGCCGCCCGAAAGTTCGCGGAAGAGCCACGGATTGCCCAGGGCGCCCCGGCCAATCATCACGAAGTCGCAGCCGGTGCTGTCCAGCATGCGGTGGGCGTCCGCCACCGTCTTCACGTCCCCGTTGCCCATGATGGGCAGCTCCGGGAAGTGGCGCTTGAGGTCCGCGATGTGGGCCCAGTTCGCCTGCCCCGAGTAGCCCTGCTCGCGCGTGCGAGGGTGCAGGGCGAGCCCCGCGCACCCCGCCTCCTGCAGCGCCTCCGCCACCTTCAGATAGTTGAGCGTGCGCGCGTCCCAGCCCGAGCGGATTTTACAGGTGACGGGCAGGCCGGTGGCTTCACGGATGGCGCGGACGATGTCGGCGGCGCGGGGCACGTCACACAAGAGGCCGCTGCCGGCGCCGTTGCGCACCACCTTCTTCACCGGGCAGCCCATGTTGATGTCGATGACCTGCGCGCCCGCGGCCTTGCCCACCTGCGCGGCCTGGGCCATGGCCTCCGGCTCGCCTCCGAAAATCTGGAGCGAGTAGGGCTTCTCCACGGCCGGGTCGTAGCGCAGGTACTTGAGGGTGCGCTGGTTCTGGCGCATCAGGCCCTGGGCGCTGACCAGCTCCGTGGGACAGAGGGCCGCGCCCAGCCGGAAGGCGATGACTCGGAAGGGGCGCTCGCTCACGCCGGCCATGGGCGCGAGGATGTAGGGGTTGGAGAGCGTGTAGGGACCCAGCTTCAGCATGGCGGAAGACACCCTATAACCCGGAGGGGAACAGAAGCGCGCGGGCCATGAGAACGGCCCTGCGCGAGTGGGGGCCAACGATTAATGTCCCCCTCCATGTTCCGTTTTCGGCTCGGGAGCGTCCCCGTCCACGTCCACACGAGTCACCTGCTCTTCTCCGCGGTGTTCGCCTACCAGTCCCTGCCCCTGCCGGGCCGGCACTCGGGTGCCGGGTGGCTGGGGGACCAGCTGGCCGACGCCGCGTCGCCCGGGCACATGGGCGCGGTGGTGACCTACGTGCTGGCGTGGATGTTCATCGTCTTCGTGTCCGTGCTCGTCCATGAGCTGGGGCACGCGGTGGCCTTCCGCTTCTTTGGATACCAGCCGAGCGTGGACCTGGTGTTCATGGGCGGCGTGACGCGGCCCAACACGGACGCGCCCCTGCCCTGGCACAAGGACGTGGTGAGCAGCTTCGCGGGCCCGCTGGCGGGGCTGGCGCTGGGCGTCCTGTGCTGGGCGGTGCTGATGCAGGTGCGGGGCCGCTCGGAGGTGGCGGACTTCTTCCTGAGCAACTTCTTCTTCGCCAACATGGTGTGGGCGGTGCTGAACCTGCTGCCGGTGCCGCCCCTGGATGGCGGGCACATCAGCACGGCGCTGGCGACGCGGATGTTCGGGCGGCGGGGCTTCATCGTGTCGCACGTGCTGGCGCTGGGCCTGTGCGTGGGCCTGGTGCTGCTGAGCATCAAGAGCGGGGCCCTGTTCATGGGCGTCCTCTTCGCCATGTTCGGCTTCCAGGCGTTCCGCGTGCTGACGGACGTGATGCGCGTGCGCAACGAGGCGAAGGAGGAGGAGGGCCCCAACGCCCAGGCCCTGCGCGAGGCGCAGCAGGCGCTGCGCGAGGACCGGCTGGACGATGCGTGGCGGCAGGGCAACCGGGTGCTGGAGACGGAGGGGCTGTCCCCGGGGCTCACCAGCCGGACCCACTACCTGCTGGGCTGGGTGGCGCTGAAGCAGGGCCACGGGCGGCCCGCGCTGGACCACTTCTCCCAGGTGCAGGGCCAGCCGGTGGAGATGCACGCGGTGGCGGCGGCGTTCTCGCTGGTGGGGGATGACGCTCGGGCGGTGGGCTACTGGAAGCAGGCGTGGGGTGAGTCGCAGGACCGCACCGTGATGCACGAGTACGCGGGCGCGCTCATCCGCCTGGGCCAGGTGAACGAGGCGCTGCGGCTGCCTGGCGTGGACCCGGCGGCCGCGTTCCGGTGCGCGGAGCGGGCGCTGTTCATCCGGGGCGCCTATTCGGAGGCCGCGGCGGTGGGCGAGGCGGCGCTGAAGCACGTACCGGACCCGGGCATCGCGTACGACGCGGCCTGCGCCTTCGCGCGCGCGGGCAACGTGGCGGACGCGGTGCGGCTGCTCCAGCGGGCGGAAGGCCTGGGTTTCAAGGACGCGGCCTACGCCTCCTCCGACGAGGACCTGGCGCAACTGCACGGTCACCCCGCCTTCGAGGAGTGGCTGGCGCGGCTGCGGCCGGCCGCCTCGTCCTGACGGGGGCGACTTTCTCCCGCTCGGCGCCTTCCGGGCCCTAAAGTCCGCGCCCGTCCCGTGAGCCCTCCGTCCCCTCCCGTGAAACCTGGTGCCGAGCCCGTGCGTACCGGAGACATGCCGGCATCTCCGGGAGCTTCCGGCGACTCGGACGAGGTGTTGATGGAGCGGTTCTGCCAGGGGGACGCGCAGGCGTTCGACGCGCTCTTCCAGCGCTACGCGCGCCCCGTCCAGGGCTACCTGGCGCGCCTCACGGGCAGCCCCGCCACCGCCGAGGACCTGGCCCAGCTCACCTTCCTGTCCCTGGTGCGCGCGCGGGGCCGCTATCAGGCCGGGGCCCGCGTCCGGCCCTGGCTGTACGCCATCGCCACCAACGCAGCGCGCGACCATGCGCGCCGCCACCGCCGCCCGGAGGACCTCACTCCAGAGGGGGAATTGCCCCTCACCGCCGTGGCGGACACGCCGGAGCCTCGCGACGCGGGTCTGGAGCGCGCGGTGCAACGCGCCCTGGCGCAGCTTCCCGAAGGCCAGCGGCTGCCCATCCTCATGCACCGCTTCGAGGGCATGGGCTTCGCCGAAATCGCCGAGACCCTGGGCCTCACCGAGAGCGCGGTGAAGGTCCGCGCCCACCGGGGCTACGCGCGTCTGCGCGAGCTGCTCGCCCCTCTTCAGCAGGAGACTTCACGATGACGCCCGAGTGCGAACGCGTCCTCGACCAACTGGACGGCCCGTTGCCTCCGGACCTGGCGTCGCACGCGGCCGGGTGCGCGGACTGCCGGGCCCTGCTGGAGGGTTTCCAGGTGCTGGCGCCCCCCGCCTCCGCTCCGCCCCCTGTCCTTATTAATGATGCGAGGCTCGAACAAACGCGGCGCCAGTCGCTGACGGAGCTGGCGGCGCACCCCAAGCCCACGCCGTGGTGGAAGGAGGTGGCGGTGCTGCTCGCCGCCTATCTGGGCGTGGGCGCGGTGGGGCTGCTCTGGGTGGGCCGGCACGGGATGATGCTCAACTCCGCGTCGCCGCTGGCGGTGGCGCTCGTGGCGCTGCTCATCGTCGTGGGCGTGGGCGGCGGCGCGATGGTGGCCCTGGCTCCGAGGCAGCGCGCCTGGCCCTTCACGCTCGTGGCCGTGGGCGCGCTCGTCGTGGCGCTGGCGCAGCTGAGCGGACGCTCGGGCGTCCAGGTGCGGCCGTTCCTCGCGGGCACCCTGGGGTGCATGGGCGCGGAGGTGGTCCTGTCCGTGGTGCCGCTGGCCCTGGCGCTCGTCCTGCTGTGCCGCTCCGCCTTCCAGCCCGTGCGGGCGCTGGCGGCGGGCCTGTCCTCCGCGGGTGTGAGTCTGCTGATACTTCACGTGCACTGCCCGGACGGCAGCGCGGGGCACCTGATGCTGGGCCACGTGCTGCCGTGGTTCGTGCTGGCGGGCGTGGCGGTGTTCATCCGCTCGCGCCTGCCGTCCCGCTCGTTCGCGCCCTGACCTACTGGAGCCGCGACAGCGCTTCCTGGGGGAAGGCTCGCGCGTCCACCTTGGCGTGCCACTCCTTGATACGGCCGTCCGGCCCGATGACGACGCCCACCCGGCGCGCGTTGGGGGCCGAGGCGTCATCCGCGGCCCCGTAGGCCAGCCCCACCTTGCGCTCCACGTCGCACAGGAGCGGGAAGTTGAAGCCGAACTTCTGGGCGAACGCCTGGTTCTCCTCCGGCGTGTCGAAGCTGATGCCCAGGATGGCGGTGCCCTTCGCCTCGTACTGGGTCTTGTGGTCGCGGAAGGAGCAGCCCTCCGCGGTGCATCCCGGGGTGTCCGCCTTCGGGTAGAACCAGAGCACCACGTTCTTGCCCCGGTAGTCCGACAGCCGGTGCGTCTTCCCCGTCGAGTCCTGCACGGTGAACTCCGGGGCCACGTCTCCCTGCTTGAGCATGTGCGACGCCTCCTTCATGGGGTGGAAACCGGGGGCGTCGTAACACGCTCCGGGGGCAGGGAGCCGGGCACCGCTCGGGCGATGTGTGGGGTGGAGTGCAGGCGGACGGCTCTGGAGCGTTGGCCTCATCAAGAGGCTTGAAACCCACCGGCCTCCTCCATTTAGTAGGAGCACCAAATGAACAATTCCGACGAACCTCCGCCTGCCTATTCGCAGCGGATGGCCGCGCTCACCCTCTGGGCGCGACAGAACCTCTCACGCCTCATCTATTTCCTGCTGGGCGCGTCCAACCGCATCCGCCTGCCGACCCCCTCGGTGTTGCCCATCGCGGGCGCGGTGGTCGGGCTCTACAGCGGACTGGCCGCGGGCATCTTCTCCAACCTCATTGGCGTGATGAGCGGCATCACGTTCAGCGCCGCGGAGTTGACGGCGACGCTGAAGCCGCAGCGGCTGCGCACGTTGATGGAGTCGCTCTCCTCCGCGCGCTGGCACCTGGAGTACGCGCTGGTGGGCGTACCGCTGGCGCTGGGCGCGCTCTTGCTGGCGCGGGTGATTGACCCCGGCGGTCCGCGCGATGAAGTGAAGCGCCGCCTGCGCCTGCTCGCGCTGCTGACGCTGGGCGCGCTGTCGCTCTACTACCCGCTGGTGGGCCTGGCGGCCGTGAACGCCGTGTTCGGCCACGCGCACAACCTGCCCGCGGCGCTGCCACACCTGCCGTGGTGGCTGATGCTGCTCGCGCCCACGGTGGGCGGCCTGGCGGTGGGGCGGCTCTTGCGCGACCGGCCGGAGACGCACGGCCACGGCCTTCCGGAGGTGGTGCGCGCGGTGAAGAGCGGCGCCAACGTGGTGCCGGCGGACCGAGGACTGCTCAAGCTCATCGCGTCCGCCATCACCATTGGCAGCGGCGGCTCCGCGGGCCGCGAGGGCCCCATCGTCTACGGAGGCGCGGCGTTCGCGTCCAGCGTGGGGCGCGTGTTGGGCTTCAGCCGCAGGGAGCTGTCCATCCTGCTGGCGTGCGGCGCGGGCGCGGGCATCTCCGCGTCCTTCAACGCCCCCATCGCGGGCGCGGTGTTCGCGATGGAGATCATCCTGCGCGAGTTCGAGCTGCGGGTGTTCTCCCCCATCATCCTGGCGAGCGTGGCGGGCACGCTGGTGAGCCGCGGCGTGCTGGACGAGGCGCCCATGATCAACCGGGTGAACTACGAGTTGGTCAGCGGCTCGGAGGTCTTCGCCTACGCGGCGCTGGGCATCGGATGCGGGCTGCTCGCGTTCGCGTTCGTGAAGCTGCTGCACGGCGTGGAGCACTTCTTCCAAGGCCGCATGGGCGGGAAGCTGTCTCCGTGGCTGGGGAAGAAGCCGCTGCCGGTGCGCGCCGCGCTGGGCGGCCTGTGCACGGGCGTGCTCGTGTTCCTGAGCCCCACGGTGTGGGGCAGCGGGCACGACTACATCAACCTGGCGGCGGCGGGTCAGCTGCCCTTCCTCTTCCTGGTGACGGCGTGCGTGCTGAAGCTCGTGGCCACGTCGCTCACCATCGGCTCGGGAGGCTCCGGCGGTACGTTCTTCCCCGCGGCCCTCATCGGCGCCATGGCGGGCGGCGCGTTCGGCACGCTGGTGCACTACTTCTTCCCGCACGCCACGGGGCCCAGCGGCGCGTACGCCATCGTGGGCATGGGCGGCGCGGTGGCGGCGCTCACGCGCGGTCCGCTCACCGGCATGATGATGCTGTACGAGCTGAGCGGCAGCCACGAAATCATCCTGCCCCTGATGGTGACGTGCACCATCGCGTCCGCGGTGTGCCACTTCCTCACGGAGCGCACGTCGCCCAAGGTGCAGAGCGACGAGGACCTGCTGGCGGCCACGCACGTGCGGGCCCTGATGACAGAGGTGCCGGCGGTGACCGCGGGCACGCCGCTGCGCGCGCTGACGGACCAGCTGCTCACGTCCGAGGCCGGCACGCTGCCGGTGCTGGACACCGAGGGCAACCTCTACGGCACGGTGCAGGTGGAGCAGCTGCGCGAGGTGTGGCGCGACGAGTCCATGTACCCGCTGCTCGTGGCCAGCGACCTGGCGCGCAAGCTGCCCGCGCTGGCGCCGGACTCGGACCTGGCGCATGCGCTCCAGGTGATGGACCAGGAGGACGTGGACGCGTTGCCGGTTGCGCCCGTGCTGGGACTGGCCCCGTGCGGGCTCCTCACCCGCGCCGCCGTCCGGCGCTTCCTCTTCGCGCAGCACGCGCGCGAGCACTCGACGGGGAACTACCCCGTCACCCCCTCCGAGGCGGCGCACTGAGCATCGGCTGGGCCTTGGGGGGAAGGCCGCGGGCGGTGCGGGTCTGTCAGGAAACCCGGGGAGCAGGCATCCTTGGGCGCCATGTCCGAACCCGCCCTGTCCACCCTGCGCGCAGAGCTATCCTCCACCTTCCATGATGCCCGGGTGCGCCACATGGTGGCCCTGGGGCGCAAGGCCCGGACAGACCCGGAGGCGCAGGCGCTGCTGGACGCGCTGGCCCGAGGGGACGCCTTCGAGCGGCGGCTGGCCCTGGCGGCCCAGTTCACGCGCCGGGATGGCGAGGCGGTGCTGAAGGCCACGGCGGACGAATCCTTCCGCGTGCGCGCGCTGGCGTTCGAGCTGGTGTCGCTGGCCTGTGACGATGCCCAGGCGCTGGAGGCGCTGCGCATGGCGCACGGGATGCGCCGCGAGCAGGCCGTCATCCACCAGCTGCGCAAGCGCAAGCGGCACGCCGTCATCGACGCGTTCCTGGACGGGCTGGCGGAGCGGGGCGAGCACGTCACCTTCGCGGACACGGTGCCCCTGGCGTCCGAGGCGGCCCTGCGCCGGCATGTGGCGCGGGCACTGGAGCGGCCCAGCTACCGGTTCTGGGCGCGGCTGGCGCGGCATGCGCCGTCCGTGCTGGGACAGGTGCTGCTGGAGCGGCTGAATGCCGTATCGGGCGAGCCCGACCCCGTCACCCGGCAGCACCTGGGGTGGGGCCTGGCGTGGCTGGCGGAGCGGACGCCCGACGTGGCGGAGACGCTGCTGGCGCTGCTGCTGGAGCGGGGCATCCCGCCGGACGAGCACGCAATGCGGACGCTGGTGAAGCATCGCCCCGTGCGCATGGTGGCGCTCCTGCGCAAACGTTCCCCTGCGTTCCTCCCGCACCTGCTGTTCGCGAAGTCCCTGGCGTCGCTGGACGCCGAGTCCCTGACCTGGATTGTCCAGCGCGACCCGACGCTGCTGGGCCGCGCGGAGGACGTGCTGAAGGAGCTGCCGGAGCCGCTGCACGCGACGCTCACCGAGGCCTGGGCCGCGTCCGTGGAGCGGGCCCCCGCGTGGGGCACGCCGCTCATCGTGCGCATCGTGGACCCGGCCCTGCGCGAGGGCGTCTACGCGCGCTGGACCGTGGGGGCTCGCACCCGGGATGGCGTCATCGCGCCGGAGTACGTGCGGCACCTGCCGGTGGAGCTGCGCGAGCGGGAGGCGCGCCGGCACCTGGACGAGGTGGTGGCGCTGGGCACGCGCGCCGAGGCGCGGTTCTCCTATGCGCGCTTCCTGCCCTGGGATGAAGCGCTGGGCGCGCTCCGGGGCACGCTGGGGCACCCGGACGCGGCGATGCGCGGAGTGGCGCTGAGCGCGCTCTTGGCGCTGCCCGGCCTGCGCCCGGACGAGCCCACGTGGGTGGCCCCCGCGCTGGCGATGGTGCTGGCCCGGAAGAACGAACAGGACCCGGTGCGCGGGGTGATGCTCCAGGCGCTGGGCGAGTGGCCCCGCCGGATGTGGCGCGCCGAGCACACCGAGGCCCTGGGGCGGATGCTGCGCGACGCGCTGGACGCCGCGGACCTGTCCATGGGGACGGCGCAGTCGGCGGAGCGGCTGCTGGTGCGGGCCTTCAGCGCGGACCCGGCGTGGGGCGCGCAGTGGCTGGGCACCTTCCTCAAGGAGCGTGGCCGCATCCTGGACGGAGGCCTGGGTCACCGGTTGACGGACGACGAGGTGCGCCGGGCCGCGCCGTACCTGCTGGCGCTGGCGAAGAGCTGGGCGGAGCGCGAGCGCGGCGGTCCCCTGCTCCAGCTCGCGGCGAGCCTGGGCAAGCGCGCGGCGCTGGTGCCCGGCCTGTCGGACTGGCTCGTCTCCGTGCGCGACACGGCGCCCGACAACCGGCTGGCGCTGGCGCTCACCGCGTGGCTGTCTCGGGAGGACCGGCCGCGCTTCGAGTCGACCCTCGCGGCCATCCTGCGGCGCTGGAGGGACCGCGGCTGGGATGACGAGGTGGTGGCGCTGGCGGGGGCGGAGAAGCAGGGGCTGCCCCTGCACCGGGAGCTGGTGGAGGAGCTGGAGCGGGTGGCGCTGCGGCTGGGCAAGCCGTCCGGGAACGCGCTGTGGGTGCTGCGCTACCGCGCGGTGAAGGACTTCGACCGGATGCTTCCCGCGCTGCTCAAGCGGGACGAGAGCGCCATCGCCATCCCCGTGGTGCGCGAGTTCCTGCACCGGCGGCGGCAGGACCTTCTGGGGCCCTACCTGAACGCGCCGGTCATCACCGGCCAGTTCGCCACGGGGGCAACGCATTGGATCTTGCCGTTCGACTCGGGGTTCTTCCGGTGGACGGTGGAGCAGAACCGGGCGTATTCGCGCGCGCTCGAGAGGCTGTGCGCGGACATGGAGCGGGACACGCCCTCGGTGCTGGCGGCGGTGACGCGGATGGCGGCGCTGGACTGGGCGCCCATGGACGCGCTCCTGGCGCTGGCGAACGACAAGCGGCCGGCGGTGCAGGAGCGGGCCCTGCGGGTGATGGCGCGGTGCGACCAGGGTCAGGGCGTGCCCACGCTGTTGGGGGCCCTGGAGGATTCGCGCGCGCGCATCGCCATCTACGGCCTGCGCCGTGCGTTCAACGGCATGCCCGTCACGCGGGTGCTGTCGCTGCTGGCGGAGGTGCCGCTGACCAAGGTCACGGTGGCCAAGGAGGTGGTGCGCCTGTTGGGCGAGCTGCGCTCGGACGCAGGCTACGAGCGGCTCCTGGAGCTGGACGCGAAGCCGCTGCACCGCGACGTGCGCATCGCGCTCCTGCGCGCGCTGTGGGACCACCTGGACCGCGAGCCCACGTGGGCGGTGTTCGAGCGCGCCGTCACCGGCGAGGACGCCATCATGGCGTCGCGCGTGGGGGACATCCCGGCGGACCGGCTGACGGAGGCGCTGGATGCGCGGCTGTCCGCGCTGCTCGCGAAGGTGCTGGCGCGGCCGGAGCCGGATGCGCGCATCGACCTGCTGCGCCGCGCGGCCTGGCTGTCCGTGAAGGACCGGGAGCGCGTGTTCCTCTCTGCTTGTGGCGCGCGGCTGGCTTCGCCCTATGACGACGAGGTGCGCGCGGCGATGGGCGCGCTGGTGTACCGGGCCGACGAGCGCGACGTGACGCTGTTCGAGCGGATGCTGGAGGCGGTGGTGCGGGACCGGCGCGCGCTGAGCGTGGCCATGGATGCCCTGCTCCAGCCCCGGGACCGGATGCGGCCCGTGCCCCTGCACGCGGTGCAGGGAATGGTGACGGGGCTCCTCACGAAGGACCCGTGTCTGGCGACGCTGCGCGTGCGCTGCGCGGCGGTGGCCCTGGCGCCTCCGGCCTTCGCGAGCCACCTGGACACGATGGGACAGGAGGGCTGGCTCCACTCGGACGCGCTGATGGCGGCCCAGGTGGCGGTGTCGAACCTGCCGGTAGAGACGATGGATGACGTCGGCCGGCGCCTGGCGCGGAGCTCCAGCCCGGAGGCGCGGCGCCTGGCCCTGCATTGCCTGGTGCGCGACGCGGGGGATGGGCGCGGATGGACGGAGGAGCGGCTGGAGAAGCTCACCGCGTTCCAGCGCGATGCCGCACCGCTCGTGGCCGGCGCCGCGCAGTTCGTGTTCCCGCCCCGGGAGATGGTGAAGGCCCCGGAAGGGGCGTAGGCCCCTCGGGTCGCGGTGCTCCAGAACGTGTCCGACTGTCGGACAGGTTTGTGCGGTGCGCCGCCGGCAGGGCGGCACGTCCGTCTTCCCAGGCTCGGGACGCTCAGTTCAGCGAGCGGACCGGGGCCATCCACGCGGCTCCGCGCTCCGCTTCGCTCGCGTATTGCTCCAGTTGCAGCGCCCGGTGGGCCACGGTGTGCTCGGCCAGGACCCTGGCCCGGGCTCGCATGCCCAGTTGGCGCCGGTCCGCTTCCGGCATCGCGAGCAGGTAGCGCAGCACGTCCTGCTCCGTGCGGGCGACCATCACCTCCTCGCCCAGCGAGAACACGTCCTCCAACCCTGGCCACGGGTCGCAGATGAGCGCCGCTCCACAGGCCGCGGCCTCGAACAGGTTCGCCCCTGGCGTGTGCTCGGCCTGCGAGAGGACCAGCGCGAAGCGCTGCGCATCGATGAAACCCGCGTGCTCCTGGAGGGACGGGGCCGCGGGCCTCGCCACGTTGGCGGGCCAGGCGTCATCCACGGCCGACAGCATGCCCGCGAGGACGAAGCGCCCTTCGGCCCAACCGCGCGCGGCGCCCAGCAGCCATTGCTTCAAGAGCCCCCGCCGCTCTGGCGACGACGGCCCCGCGTACCCCAGGTCCCAGCGCGTCCGTCCGCTTCCGGGTGCGAAGTGCTCCGCGTCCACTCCCGGTAGGAACGCGCGCGCGCGGGCCACGCCCCACTCGCGCTCCAGCTGACGGGGCACCGGGCCTCCACTGGAGCAGAGATAGAGCCGGTAGCCCGTGAAGAGGTCCGGCGTCATGCAGGCGGGGTCCTCTCGCAGGGCATGCCGCGCCAGCGTCCGGGGCGTGTCCCGGTCCCAGAAGACGGTGAGCCCCCGCGCCGTGTTCGTGGCCCAGCGGCTCACGTCCGCGACCTGCGGCACGTCCGCGTCCACCAGCACCAGGTCCGCGCGGCGCACCCGCGAATGGAAGCGCGCGTGGAGGTCCGCGAGGTCCACGTACGGCGCGACGGCGGAACTCTCCTCCCCCCTTGCACCGGGCGCCATGCGCTCCAGGAAGAGGACCGCGTGTCCGCGACGCCGGAGCGCCTGCGCGAGCTGCCTCGGTGCCGTGGCCGCCTGTGCGTCGGCGGTGGCCCGGCACACGGGGCCCAGGAAGACGATGTCCATCCACTCGGGCCTCCTCACGCCCCCAGCCCGGCGGACGGAGGACGCCCCGCGCGCGGCATGCCCCAGGGCTATCGCTCCGCGCCTGGGGCGGACAAGCCAGCAGGCCTCGTGCCGCGTGAACTCCTCAACGGCACGGCCGGCGGCCGGCCCGCGCGTGCCAGGGGGACGTCCGCGAGTGGACCGTGCCCTTGCCCCGAAAGCCAACGCGCCGCGGCTACTTCGTCGCGGGCGCGGCCTGGGTGGGCGGCGTGGTTCCCGCCGGGGCCGCGGCGGGCTTCGCGGCGCCGTCCTTGCGCAGGGGACACGCGGCGATGGCGCCCGAGACGTCGATGGCGTCCTTGCCCTCGCTCACCTTGAGCACCTTGCGGTCCTCGCCCACGACGAACGTGTAGCGCTTGGACACCGTCACCAACGGCATCTTCACGTCGTACGCGCCCACCACCTTGCCGTCCGGATCCGGGATGAACAGGAAGGGCGCCTTCAGCTCCGTCTTGAAGCGCGTCAGCGTCTCCGCGTCGTCCGTGGAGAAGGCCAGCACCTGGCCCTGCGCCTGCTCGATGTCCTTGTAGCGGTCGCGGTACGCGGTCAGCTCCTTCGTGCAGCCGCCGGTGAACGCCTTGGGGAAGAAGGCCACGATGACGGGCCCCTTCTTCACCATCTCCGACAGCGTGTGGGTCGTCCCCGCGGTGTCCTTCACCGTGAAGTCCGGGGCGGTTTCACCCACCTGGGGAATCGCTGCGCTGAGCCATCCGACGACGAGCAGGGAGTTGAGCATGCCCGGGACTTAACGGGCCCCGGACACCGCGACAAGCTCCCGGCTCTACGACGAGGACATGCGGGCCCACACGGCGGCGGCGGCCTCGCGCGACTGCTCGGCCACCACCGTGGGGTTCACCGACAGCGGCCTGCGCGCCCACACGCGCCACACGCCGTCCACCATCACGGCCTCCACGTGGCGGCTGCCCAGCCCGTGCACGACGTGCCACGCCAGCGTCTCCGCGGTGAGCGGCGTGGGCGACAGGTAGTCCAGCACCAGCAGGTCCGCGAGCGCGCCCTCTCGCATGGGGCCGATGGCCGCCTCGAACACCTGCGACGCCAGCCGGTGGCCGTTGGCCAGGTAGCGCAGCACGTCGATGGGCTGCCCCGCCTCGCGCGAGCGCAGGTACGCCGCCTGCGCCTCCGCGAACAGGTCCGGCGACGTGCCGTCCGTCCCCAGCGACGCGCGCGCCCCGAACTTCAGCGCGGGCGCGTAGCCCAGCTCCTGGCCCTGGTTGGAGCGCGGTGTGTGCAGGAACCACGTCCCGGTGGCCAGCACCTGCGCCAGGTCTGACCACGCCAGGTGGCCCGCGTGCGCCGCCATGGCGCGGGGCGACAGCAGGTTGCTGGTGAGCAGCCGCGTCACCGGCGGGTTGCCGTGGCGCTCGGTGGACAGCCGCTCGTCCAGCGGATCCTCCGCGAGCGGGAAGTGCAGCCCGGTGCCGGTGGTGTTGAGCGCCTCGCCCAGCCCCTGGAGCGCGTCGTCGCCGAGCGTGAAGCAGGGGCCCGCGCCCACCTGTCCTCGGAAGCGGCCCCGGGCCTTGCGCGCGAAGCTGACCGTCTCTTCCAACCCCTCTTCGCGGCCCACCGCGCCCATGCGGTCCGTCACCGCGTAGGACAGCACGCCGCGCACGCCCACCTCATGGAGGCCGCGCGCCGAACGCAGCAGCGAGCCCGTCACCGCCTTGGGCGAGGCGTGCAAATCAAACAGGGTGGTGGTGCCGCACTGGATGGACTCCAGGCCGCCCGCCGTGGCGGCCACCTGCACCGCGTCCAGGTCCAGCGCGTTCTCGAAGGGCCAGCGCACCTGCTCCAGCAGGGCCTGGTAGGACGTGGGCGTCGGACGGACCAGGCCGCGCGCCAGCACGCTCGCCAGCCGGTGGTGGGCGTTGACGAGCCCCGGGAAGACGAGCTTGCCGGACAGCGCGACCACCTCGTCGTCGGGGCCGGGCGCGAGGTCCTCGCCCCGCGCCACGATGCGCTCACCCTCGATGCGCAGGTCCACCCGCTCTACGGACGCAGGTTCCAGCTCGACGACGAAACCACCCTTGAGGACGGTGCCCAACATCCCTCCCTGCATCCGCGACGGTTCGCGAGGTTCGTGAAGGCGGCCCCCTCCCCTTAGGGGTCACGCTTGAGGAGGGGGACGTTAGCACTCCCGGCCGGTCCTCCGTCATCGGCTCCACACATCCCTGCACCCACACCCGTCGTCCCGGCCGGTCCAATACGGTGGGCATGTCCGGGCTGGCCGGGGCCAGGCAGGCAGGCAGCGCGTCATGGCGTTGGGCGCCGGGGGCTCGGGCCCGTAGACTGCCGATACCTTGGTGTCGGAACCCGGCGTTTCATGGGCAGGCCGCTACCGCTTGAGCGCGCGCATCGCGACAGGCGGCATGGCGGAGGTGTATCTGGCGCGCGCCATCAGCCTGGAGGGGCAGCGCGGCCCGGCCGTGGCGGTGAAGCGGCTGATGCCGCACCTGGTCGCGGACCGGCGCATCGTGCAGATGTTCCTCAACGAGGCGCGCATCACCGCGCAGGTGCGCCACCCCAACGTGGTGTCCATCCTGGAGCTGGGCATGGAGGCCGGGGAGCCCTTCATCGCCATGGAGCTGTTGGAGGGGCGCTCGTTCGCGGAGGTGCGGCAGGAGGCCGCCGAGCGCGGCCAGCGCGTTCCGTTGGGCATCACCCTGCGCGTGCTGGTGGATGCGTGCCGGGGGCTGGACGCCGCGCACCGCGCCGTGGACGAGGCGGGCCGGCCGCTGAAAATCGTCCACCGCGACTTCACGCCGGACAACATCCACGTCGGGGCGAACGGCGCGGTGAAGGTCATCGACTTCGGCATCGCGAAGGCGGACGCGCTGGGGGCGGGGACGGAGCCCGGGACGCTGAAGGGGAAGTTCTTCTACATGTCGCCGGAGATGATCGCCGGACACAGCGTGGACCACCGCGCGGACCTGTTCGCCGCGGGGGTGATGCTCTACGAGCAGCTGTGCGGCCGGCGGCCCTTCACCGGCATGTCCACCGACGAGGTGCTCACGCGCATCTCCGAAGGAAGGCCGAAGCCGCCCACCGCGTTCGACCCGTCCGTGCCGCAGGCGCTGGAGGCCGTGTGTCTCAAGGCGCTCGCGAAGGACCCGGAGGCGCGCTTCGACAGCCTGCAGACGTTCATCGCCGCCATCGAGATGCTGGGCGGGCACGCGGAGGTCGCCGCGCCGGCGCAGGTGGCCGTGTACCTGGACACGTTGTTTCCGCCGGACCGGGACCCCAAGCGGCTGGCGCTGCGCAACGCGAGGCTCGCGGATCCATCCAACTCAGGCGCGGATGGAACCCCCGGCATGGACGTGCTCCCGCCGTTCGGCGTGCAGGGCATTCCTTCCTGGCCCGTGCCTCCGCCGGTCGCCGCTCCGCCGGCCTCGCGTCCCCTTGCGCCCCTGGGCACCCACACCGTGTCGATTCGCGGTTCGACCCGGCCCGTGACGGCGGAGATCCCCGTCGCGACCTCGGGCAACCCGGCGGAGGGCGCCGCGCACGGTGGGGCCTCCGGCGGCCTCCAGGCTCCGGCGTCCGGGAGCAAGGGGCGCGGAGAAGCTCCGGCGGGCGCTCGCGCTCCGGCCTCGCGTGGCGCTCCCCGGTCGCGCAAGGCCCTGGCCATCGTCGTGGGCGTGCTCGCGCTGGGCGGACTGGGCGCGGGGGCCACGTGGTACCTGCGGCGCCCGGACGTGCCGCCCCCCGCGAGGATCGCCGCCGCTGAAGCCGCCACCACGGCGGAGGCGAAGGTGTCCGCGCTGGACGGGCTGGGCAAGGACGTGCGCGCCACGGCCAAGGAGCTGGCTCGCGCGGGCACGCTGCTGCTCGACGCGGGCGCCCACCCGCAGGCCCTGGCGCTGGCGGAGGCCTATACCTCGCGCTTCCCGAAGGAGGCGGAGGCGCACCTGCTCGCCGCGCGCGCCGCCACCGAGCTGCGCATGGGCAAGCGCGCGGAACGCGCCATCGACGAGGCCACCGCCCTGGCCCCCAAGGACGTCCGCGCACCGCTGGCCCTGGCCGACCTGCGGGCCCTCCAGGGTGATGTGCCGGGCGCGCTGACCGCGCTCGCGAAGGCGTACGCGCAGGCGCCGGGCTCCGCGAAGGTCGCGCCCCGCTACGGCCAGCTCCTGTCCCAGGGGGGCCGGCTGGACGAGGCCGCCACCGTGCTGTCCGCCTGGACGCGCCAGCACGACGACGCCGCGTCCCTGGCGGAGCTGGGCTTCGTGCGCTTCCGCCAGGAGAAGCTGGACGACGCCGTCGCCCTGCTCAAGCGCGCGCAGCGCAAGGCCCCCACGCTCGCGGTGGCCCATTCCTACCTGGGGGCCGTCCTCTTCCGGCAGGGCGACCTGCGCGGCGCCGAGCGCGAATACCGGGAGGCCGAGCGTCTGGCCCCGGACGATCCCCGCGCCCTCACCGCGCGTTGCCAACTGCACGTCCACGAAGGCGACACCGCCCGGGTGGCCGAGGTGAAACGTATGCTGGCGGAAAAGTTCCCGGACCGGGCACCGGCACTCTCGGCGGAGTGCGGCACGGGGAACTAGCTTCCTCCCCATGCGCCTTCGCCTCCTCGCCCTCGCCGCGTCCAGCCTGCTGCTGACCGCCACCGCGTGCGGCTCCACGGACGACTCCGACACCCCGCCCGACGACGAAACGGAGGATCCGGACACCTCGGCCGGGGACGTGGCCCCCGCGGACCGTACGGCCTGTTCGGGCCTCACCGTGACGCCCGGCACCTACGACTGGACCCTCGAGCACGGCGGCCACACCCGCGCCTTCCGCGTCCACGTCCCCACCGGCTACGATGCCACGAAGCCCACGCCCGTCGTCCTCAGCTTCCACGGCTTCGGCTCCACCGAGCAGGAGCAGGAGGCGCTGACCGGCTTCTCCACCCTGGCCGACGCGGAGGGCTTCATCGCGGTGTACCCGCGCGGCCTCAACTTCCCGGAGATCTACGGCCGGGGCGAAGCGGACACACGGGGCTGGAACGGCGAGGCGTGCTGTGGCCCGGCGCAGATTGCCCACGTGGACGACGTGGGCTTCGTGGACGCGCTGCTCGCGGACCTGGACACCCGCGTGTGCACGGACCCGCGCCGCGTCTTCGCCAACGGCTTCTCCAACGGCGCCTTCTTCTCCTACCGGCTGGCCTGCGAGCGCGCCCAGCGCATCGCCGCCATCGCCCCCGTCGCGGGAATGGTGGGACTGCCGGACTGCCACCCGTCCCGCCCCGTGCCCCTGCTCCACTTCCACGGCACCGCCGACGAATCCATCTATTACGACGGAGGCGAGAACCTCACCCTCGTCGGCGGCAAGCCCTACCCGTCCGCTCAGGAGTCCGTGCGCCGCTTCGCGGAGTTCAACGGCTGTACCGGCCCCCAGCAACAGACGTATCAGCAGGGCAACAGCACCTGCGTGGCGTATACGGGCTGCCAGCCGGAGAGCGCCACCGCGAGCCTGTGCACCGTCACCGGCGGCAAGCATGCGTGGCCCGGCCAGCCCCTCTACAATGGAGGCACGACGGACCTGGACGCGTCCCTCCAGATGTGGCGCTTCTTCCAGGCGCGTCCCCGCCCCTGAAGGAGGCAAGCCACGCCGCCCCGCGCACTCATCATCAACGCCGACGACCTGGGCTACGACCCGGGCATCACCCGGGGCATCCTCCAGGCACTGCGCGAGGGCGTCGTCTCCTCCGCCACCCTGCTGGTGAACGCACCGGACTCCGAGTCCGCCGCGAGGCAGGCCCGGGGACTCGCCATCGGGTTGCACCTGAACCTGGACCGGGGCGCGCCCGTGGCCCAAGGCTTCCCACGTGAGTGGCGCACCGTGGACGGAGGCCTCGACGGAGCCCGGGTGGGAGGGGTCCCCGCTGACGTGGTGGAGGCGGAGGCGCTCGCGCAGTTGGATCGGCTGGAACGGCTGCTGGGCCAGGCCGCCACGCACCTGGACGTGCACAAGCACCTGCACCGGCATCCTCAAGTCCTGGAGGGACTGTCACGCGTCGCGAGGCGCGCGGGCCTCCCGGTGCGCTCCATCGACGCGGACATGCGCGGCGCGCTGAGGGCCCGGGGCGTGGCCACGAACGACCACTTCGTGGGCGAATCCGGCGAGACGGCGTACTGGACGACAGAGCGCTTCGCCCAGTCCCTGGCGGCGCTGCCCGCCGAGGGCGTCACGGAGTGGATGTGTCACCCGGGGCACCTGCCCGAGCTCGTCACCACCCGCTACGCCGCGCAGCGAGAAGTGGAGCGGACCACCTTCGTGGATGCCCACTCGCGCACGGCCCTGGAACAGGCGGGAATCCGTCCCACGAACTACCGCGTCCTGCGAGAGGCTCCACTCACGCGGGCGTGACGAGCGGAAGCTCCGACTCCACCGGCGTCAGCGTCCGGCGCTTCTCTCGCGTCAGCACGGTGCGCACGCCCGCGAGCAGCTCCTCCGGGCGGTACGGCCGGGGACACAGCGCGGCGTTCTCCTGCGCCCACCACGGCCGCGCATCCCCCGCCAGCAGGATGGGCACCGGCCGCGCGCGGGGCAGCGTGGCGAAGGTCTCCAGGAAGCTGCCCACCGGGGACTGCGTGGCGCTCGTGGACAGGACGATGAGGTCCACCGGCAGGTGCGTCGCCTTGCGCAGGGCCTCCGCGCCGCTCTGCACGGTGAAGACCTCGAAGCCCTCCGCGCGCAGGGTGCGCTCCGCCGTGGCCTCCTGGTTCGAGTCCTCGTCCAGCACCAGCACGCGCCGGGGCAGCCTGCGCACCTCGTGCGCGGGCATGCGCGGCAGGTCCAGCAGGAACGTGGAGCCCTCGCCCTCGCGGCTGCGGAGCGCCAGCGCGCCGCCGTGCATCTTCACGATGGAGTGGCTGATGAACAGGCCCAGGCCCAGCCCGCCGAAGTTGCGGTGCGACACGTTGCGCGCCCGGTAGAAGCGCTGGAACACCAGCGCCTGATCCGCGCCCGGAATCCCGATGCCGTGGTCCTGCACCTGGATGCGCGCGGACTCGCCCGTGCGCCCCACCCGCACCGCGATGGGCGCCCCCGCCGGGCTGTACTTGTGCGCGTTCTCCAGCAGGTTCACCAGCACCTGCTCCAGCCGGTCCCTGTCCCCCAGGACCCAGACGCCGTCGTGCGGCACGTCCACCGTGAAGGGGCGCTCGAAGGCATGCCGGAAGTGGTCCACCACCTCCGCCACCAGCTGCCCCACCTCCAGCGGGGACGAGTCCAATGCCAGCCGGCCCAGCTCCAGGCGGCTTGCGTCCAGCAGGTCCTCCACCAGCCCCGCGAGCCGGTCCACCTGCCGCTTGGATTTGAGCACGCTCGAGAGCGCCACCGGCTGCCCCGCGGCGAGGCGACGCTCCATGGAGTACAGGCCCAGCTTCAGCGGCGTGAGCGGCGTCTTCAGCTCGTGCGACGCGATGGACATGAACTCCTCGCGCACGCGCAGGGCGGACTGGGCTTCGCGCAAGAGCCGCGCGTTCTCCACCGCCACCGCCAGCTGGCTGGCCGCCGCGCTCCACATCTCCAGCTCGCGCACGGAGAAGGACGCGCCCTGTTCCTTGTAGATGAGCAGCAGCCCCACCGTGCGGCGCGGCGCGCACAACGGCACCGCCGCGAACACGGAGCCCACCGCGTCCCCGTAGCCGCGCTGGATGCCCAGCTGCGGCTGGCGCAGGGCCAGGGCCTGACGGTAGGGGTCCTCGGACGGGTCGAACGCGTCCTGGGGCGCGTCCAGGCCCTCCAGGTCCGACACCGCCATGCGCTTGAGCGTCGCGTCGTCCTCCTCGTAGAGGAACACCTCCGCGCGCCGCACCTGGGCGCACCTCACCAGCGACACCACGGCGGCCGAGCAGACGCGGTCGACCTCCAGCGACTCGCCCACTGCGCGGGCAATCTCCCGCACGGCCTGTGAAAACGCGCCCTCGTCGTCCACGCCGGACGGCTCCACCACCAGCCACGCCCCGGGCGTACCGTTCGTGTGGGTGGGCTTCACCTGAACACGCACCTGCCGGAGCGTGCGGGTGATGACATGGCCGGAGTGGGCCCGGTGCTCGCGGATGGCGCGCTCCAGGGCGTCCAGGCTGCGGCCCGGCTCCAGGGCCTCCAGCAGGGTGCCGCCCGGGGAGAGCGTCACGCCCGTCTTGGCCGCGAAGCCCTCCTCGCACCATTGGACGCGCAAGTCAGGACCCACGCGCAGGAGCGCTTGGGGCAGGCACGAGAGGACATCCTCGACGTCATTGGGTGGCAGCATGAGGGGCGGGACGCGCTCGCAACAGGGATCGCCGGAGGGAGATAGGAATCCCCGAGCATGATCGCCAACCGCCCCCGGACGTTCTCCTGTCCCAGAGGGCCGCGGCACGTTGGAACCCGAACAGAGCCGTCACCTGGCAGCCAGGGAGGCGACGTCGTGCAGGGCGGTGACACGCGCCGAACGTGTGCTACACGACAGCGCATGTCCTCCAAGCCGTCCAAGGAAATCCAGACCTTCCCCAACCCCGCCGCCGATCGCGACTACGAGATCGCCTTCGACGTGCCGGAGTTCACCTGCCTGTGCCCCCTGACGGGCCAGCCGGACTTCGCGCGCTTCACCATCAAGTACGTGCCGGATCAGCTGTGCGTGGAGCTCAAGAGCCTGAAGCTCTACATGTGGTCCTACCGCAACGAGGGCGCCTTCCACGAGAAGGTGACCAACACCATCGCGGACGACATCATCAAGGCCATCCAGCCGCGCAAGCTCACGGTGGTAGGTGACTTCTTCGTGCGCGGCGGCATCGGGACCATCGTCACCGTCACGCACGACAAGAAGAAGCAGGCCTGAGCGGTGCGTCTCAGCGGGTGAGCTGCTCCAGGAGCGGCGCCCACTGGGACTGGGACAGGTAGAGGCCGGTGCCCGCCGCCGCGATGCCGGCGGTGAGCGCGGCCAGCACCCACTTGAGCTTGCTCGGCGCGCGCTTGGGCTTCTTCGTGGCGAAGACGTCCAGCACGCCCAGCTCCTGCTGGGTGAGGTGGGCCAGGGCCTCCGTCTCCGTGAGCTTCTCGCGGTAGCGCAGGAAGGCCACGAGCAGCGCGGGGTGGGACACGCGCACCTCGTGGGCGAGGAACAGGTCCAGCTCGCGGCGCATGGCCGCGGCGTCCGGGAAGCGGGCCTCCGGCTTCACCGACAGCGCGCGCTTCACGATGCGCGCGAGCGGCGGCGGCACGTTCGGAGCCACCTTCTGGAGCGGCGTGAACTTGCCGTCGCGGATGCGGGCGAAGACCTCTCCGGCCGTCTTGCCCACGAAGGGACGGACGCCAGAGAGGGCCTCGTAGAGGAGCACGCCCAGGGAGAAGATGTCGGTCCTCGCGTCGATGGGCGCGCCCGTGACCTGCTCCGGGGACATGTACGACGGCGTGCCCACGGCCATGCCCTGCTGGGTGAGGGCTTCGAGGCTGACATCCTTGGCGATGCCGAAGTCCATGAGCTTCACCTCACCGGACTTGGTGAGCATGACGTTCGCGGGCTTGAGGTCGCGGTGGATGATGCGGCGGAAGTGGGCGTGGTCGAGCGCGCTGGCGATGCGCGCGCCGATGACGGCGGCGACGTCCGGAGGCAGCGGGCCGTCCTTGATGAGGCCGTGGAGGGTGGGGCCGTCCACGTACTCCATGACCATGAAGAGGCTGTCGTTCTTATCCACCAGGTCATAGAGCGTGACGATGTTCTGGTGGCGGAAGGCGGCGAGCGCCAGCGCCTCGCGGCGGAAGCGGGACAGGGCCTCCTGGTCGCGCTGGCCTTCAGGGAGCAGCTCCTTGATGGCGACCTCTCGCTGAAGCAGCTCGTGCAGGCCGCGATACACCAGCGCCATGCCGCCGCGGCCCAGCTCGCCGAGCACGCGGCAGGCGCCAATCTTGCGGTGACGGATCCTCTCACTCTTCTCTGCGGCGGCGACGGTCACGGGTCGCAGGGTATCGATTCACGTCTCATGCGTCGATGGGCCCTCCGCTGCGGGGTGGGTTCGCACAGGTGTGATGGAAAGGCGCGGTGTCGCTGTCCCACGCCAGGGGGCCTACCTGTGGCGCGGAGACTGGCAGGATGGAGACATGGGACTGGGACGCCGGACGGATTGGCTGTGGGTGTTGGTGGCGGTGGGGCTGGGCGGCTGCGCGGGGCCACGTCCGCGCACGTATGCGCAGCAGGGCATGGACTCGGTGTCGAACACCTGCCGGACCCAGCCGGCGCTGTGCACCGGGCCGGAGTCGGTGATGCCCGTCCCACGCGCGGCGCAGGTGGCCACGATGATGGCGGGGGCGAAGCTGGCCCTGGACGCGGAGGCGAAACAGGCGGTGGAGTCCGTGCTGAAGAAATGCGCGGACGATGCACGGTCGGAGGTGATGCGCCGGTACCACGATGGGAAGGACCCTACGGTCGAGCAGTGCAACGAGCTGGTTCGCAATGTACGGGGTGAGACCGTGTCCCGCGCCATCTGGCTGGGGGACCAGATGCACGCCGTGGCGCTGGCTTGCGCCAGAGAGGGCCTGGAGGCCCTGATTCCAGGGCGATTCAGCCTTGAGCCGACCTACCGCCTTGAGCAACGCACCGGCACCTTCACGCCCTTGAGTAACGAGGAGGTCGAACTGCTCAAGCAACCCCGCTTCCTGTACGAACTGAAGGGGACGCTCTCACCGGACGTTGTCATCCACACCGGTGACCCCATCCGGGTCAGAGCGATCTACGACTTCAAGTTCTTCTGTTCGAACACCGCCACGACGAGAGCGCCCGGGTGGCGGCCCCTTTCAAAGAACCCTTCGCCCACTGAACCGACACAGAAAAACACCTATATGGACGCCTTCAACCTGGGCCCTGGCCAGGTCCTTCGCGTCATTCCCAGGTGGGGGATTCTCCAATGACAAACCTTCCCCGCGTTCGAATCTACATCAAGAGTGCCTTCGAGCCGGACTTCCTCGCCGTGAACGACGGCCTCCAGTTGTGTCTCTTCATGCCGCACGCGCACAATGCCTTGAAGCCCCGGATACAGCGAGCGCTCGACCTGTATCGGGAGGCCATTGGGAAGGACGCCCTGGGCTTCTATGGAGATCTCGACGGCCAATGGCAGACACTCGGCACGGAGGGTTGGCAGCTCATCCATCACAGGCTTCACGATGAAGATGTCTGCTACCTTAGCGTGCTGGGTGCCGCCACCTCCGACGCTTACTCGGAAAGCCATCGGTACAGTTTCCATTACGTAGGGTACGCGCTCGACCGTCCCTCCGAAGACCTCCGTTGGCCGGACGCGGTCAGCGCACTGCAGCTGACCTTTCCCACGGAGTTCCTGGAAGCCCAGGGGCCCGAGCGCTTCCGAGCACTGGCGGTTGAGATTGCCAGCGCCCTCCCCTTCGGCTCGGGCCAGGCGGGCCTTTCATTCAACGGCGAGCCTCTGGCATCTGTCGTCCGCGATGAGGTGAAGGCACTGAGCTTCCGCCATCCGGCCATGGATGTGCCCAGCCTGGACGATGTGGCCCGGGACCTGGGCACCCGCGTGCGCGCCTCGGCCTGGATGAACTTCCTGGGTCCACCGGTCCTCCATGAACTGGGTGGAGTGGAAGGCCTGCGCTCCCGGCTGCACTCGCCGGACACCACCGTGCAAGCACTGGGTCCAGACCGGGCTGTCGTCACGCTGGGCCCATGGCCAGAGGCCGGTGACACCGAACAGGGCCAGACATTGCCTGCCTACCGGGAACTCGCGCGCGTGCTCGAACCCTGGCTGTACCAGGAGGCCAGGTCAGAGGACTCCGACTTCTTCACCATGACGCGCCGCTGGCATCGCCGATTCCTCGACTGAGCGCTCCACCTCCCGTCCCCCTCGCCCTGCACCGCCCCGTGAACGTTCCCATGCTTCTCCCATCCAGGAGGACGCCATGACGGAACAGGACGCATACATCCAGAAGATGGAGGCCGAGCAGCGCGAGGCGACCGCTCGCTTCCGTGAAATCGAAGCCCAGGCGGACCTGGCCGACAGTGAGGACACGCTCGATGTCCTCACCGGAGCCCGCGCCTTCAACGACGACGTCGACCGTGAGATCCAGGCACTCCGCCGCGCGGACCAGAGCGACTGGGACCGCGTCAAGGCCGGCGCGGAGAAGGCCCACAGCCGCTTCCGTGAGCACCTGGACCGCGCCGGCACCCGGTGGGCAGAGCTCCGCGAAGGCTACAGCCGCCAGCGCGAAGCCGAGCTGAAGGAGCTGGGCGCGCAGATGGACGGCTGGGTCGCCGCCCACAAGCGCAGCCGGGCCGAGGACTCGCTCCTCACCCGCGAGGAGCTCGACTTCATCACGCGCGGCCTGAAGAACTCCGGCGAGCTGCTCAAGAACCTGCGCAACTCGCGCGGGCACGTCTGGAAGACGGCCCGCGACCAATACGAGGCCAACTGGCGCGAACTCCAGGAGCGCTCCCGCCGCATCCGCGCCGACGGCGCCCTGGATGAATCCGGCGCCTCGCCCTCCTGAAACCCCATCTTCACCAACGCCACGCGGTTGTCACACGGCTACGCTAGGAATCGCCCCCACCTTGAGGGGCACGGCCCGGAAGGACCGTGCCCCTTCAGGCGTTTTCGTCCGCGAGCCCATGGCC
>NZ_RAWP01000109.1:0-32740 GCF_003668935.1 Corallococcus sp. AB032C
CCTGCCACGAGCGCATCGTGGCGGCTCTGCCCGGATTGCAGTCACGTTGAACATGGCTTGAGGCCCCCCCGGGTCCGAATTTGGGACGGTCGTCCCGTTTCCGCCTTGCTCGGCGGGCCCCCACGCTCGAAAAATCTTGAGAAAAACGCAGGCCTGCCTGCGATGTGTGCGGCGCGAAGCGGAAATCCTGCGCGCATCCCGCCCCCATTGAGGGAGGGATGGCACCTCCCACGAAGCTAACCCCTGAACTTCAGGCCGAGATTTGCGGCCACCTGGAGCGCGGCCTCTTCCGTCGCGCCGTGGCGGGCCTCGTTGGCGTGAACGAACACACGCTTTCGCGCTGGTTTCATCGCGGTGCGGGAGAGGAACGGGGCCGCTTTCACGAGTTTTTCCTCGCAGTGAGCGCGGCTGAAGCGCGCTTCATGCAGTCCGCCACGGACATGCTGATGGCGGCTGCCGCGCACAACCCGAAGCATGTGCAGTGGCTTCTGTCGCGCCGTTTCCCGGAACTCTACGGGAGGCGGGACAACGTCTCGGAGGTGGCGCCCGAGGACAAGGCCGCCGACGAGCGCGCGCTACGCGAACTGCTGATGGACCGGCTGGGCCGCCTGCTTCCGGACGCTCCCGAGGCGATGGCCGGGGCCAGCGGCAGTGGGGGCGACGATGCGCCGTGAGCGCCTGCCCTACGCGGAGATGCTGGAGCAGCTCGCCCCGGACGAGTCCCCAGCAGCCTTCATGGTGCGCCAGGCCGGCACGCGCCAGGGCCTCGCGAGCCTCTTCGGACGGATGACCCATCCCGAGGTGGAAACGCTCGTCCACGACCTGGACTTCTGGGCGCGCCGCGAGCAGGTGCCGCCCGCGTCGTTCGCCACCTGCTTCATCATGGCGGGGCGGGGCTTCGGCAAGACATGGAGCGGGGCCCGGTGGGTCATCCAGAAGGCGCGGGAGGCGATGTCCATCGGTGCCCTCATCGGGCCCACGGCGGCCGACGTGCGCGACACGATGATCCGTGGCTCCAGCGGCATCCTGGCCCTGTCGCCGCCCTGGTTCATGCCCGTCTACGAGCCCAGCAAGCGCCGGGTGACGTGGCCCAATGGCGTCTACGCCATCTGCTACTCGGCGGATAAGCCTGACCGGCTGCGCGGCCCGAACTGCGGCTGGGCCTGGGGTGACGAGCCTGCCTCTTGGAAGCATGAGATGGCGGCCCTGGACCAACTCCCCATGGTGCTGCGCATCGGCACCGCCGCGCACCCGCCCCAGTTGCTGCTCACGGGAACGCCCCGCCCGCTGAGGAAGCTGGAGGAGCTTCTCTTCGCGGATGCAGAGGCGAAGACGCTGCGGCCGGGCGTGGTGCTGCGCACGGGCTCGTCGCTGGCCAACCGCGCCAACCTGGCGCCCAGTGCAGTGGCCACCATGCGCGCCCTCATGAACACCCGCTGGGGCCAGCAGGAGGTTTTGGGCCGGCTGCTCATGGACGTGCCCGGCGCCATCTTCGGCTCGGCGAAGTGGGGCCGGGTGGAGGCGGATGCCCACGAGTACGCGCGCGGTCTGGACCGGCGCATCGTGTCCGTGGACCCAGCGCCCACCAGTGAGACGGGCTCGGACGAGACGGGCATCATCGTCCAGGGCGTGAGAACCAGTCCGCTTGTCGGGACGGATGGCGCGCCACTCAAGCGCGTGTCGGTGCTCAAGGACGCGAGCCTCCGGGGCTCGCCGCGTGAGTGGGCTGCCGCTGCCATTCGCGAGTACCTGGCCTTCGGCTGCGATGCCCTGGTGGCGGAGGTGAACTCGGGCGGAGAGATGGTGGAGACGACCATCCAGACCGTGGCCTCGGAGATGGGCGTCCAGGTCAACGTGAAGCCGGTGCGCGCGCGGGAGGCGAAGTCGAAGCGCGCCGAGCCAGTTAGCGCCCTGGCGGAGACGGGGCGCATCGAGTTGGTGAGCACTTTCCCGAAGCTGGAGGCGCAGCTCGCCAAATTCAGTGGCATCAACGGCCGTCGCGATGACCGGGTGGATGCCCTGCTTTGGGGTGTCCACGAGCTTGTCTTTGCCGACTCCTTTTTCTGCCTGTGAGGGACGCGATGGGATTGTGGGATCGGATGAAGGCGGCGGTGTCACGTCCTCCGCGCCAGGGGACGGGACTGGAGCTGGCGCGCTGGCAGCAGGCGCCGCCGCGCCGTGGCACGTCGCAGCTCCTGGCCGCGTACCGCGAAATGCCATGGCTCCGGGCCGTCGTAGACGTGGTTGCGGATTCCGTGGCCGGGGTGAACTGGCGCGTATACCGCCGCGTCTCGAAGGACGGGCACCCGGTGAAGGACTATTCGCTGCGAAGCGCAACGCGCGAGGTCCGCGCAATGCGGCTGAAGGCGATGCTGGACGCAGGCGAAGTCCAGGAGGTGCCGGACCATCCCATTCTGCGGATGCTCGCGGATCCGAATGACTACCTGACCGGCCGCTCCGTGACGAAGCTGGTACAGGTGTACTTGGACCTGGTCGGCGAGGCCTTCCTGGTGCTGGAGCGCGTGGCGGGATTCCCCGTGGGCTTCTGGCCTGTTCCTCCCAATCTCGTAACCCGCCTGCCGGCGCTGGACGTGCCGCGCGAGCGGCGCACGTTCACGGTCGCCGTAGGCGGCGTGACTCGGGAGATTCCAGCGGGGGATGTGCTCCATCTGCGCAACCTTGACCCCGAGGACCCGCTTGGACGCGGCGTCGGGCCGGCCTTCGCGCTGGGGGACGAACTGGACACAGACGAGTTCGTGGCGCGGTTTCTCCGCGCGAGCTTCTGGAACAACATGCTGCCACCAGCCATCGCATCCATCGAGGGACTGACGGATGCGAACAGCGCAGGGGCGAAGGCCTTCAAGGAGTCGCTGGCCCGCGAGCATCAGGGGCCGGACAAGGCGGGCAAGCTACTCCTCACCAGTGGCCGTGTGACGTTCGCGCGCCTCGATACGAGCTTCCGCGACATGCAACTCGTGGAGTTGCGGAAGTTCCTCATGAGCTTCGTGCGGATGACGTACCGCGTGCCGCCCGAAATCGTAGGTGACATCTCCAGTTCGAACAAGGCGACGGCCTTCGCTGCGCGGGAGAACCTCGCCGAGCAGGCGACGTTCCCGCGCATGGAGCTTCTTCGCACTGAGTATCAGATGCGGCTGATGCCGATGTTCGGCGACCCCGAGGCCATCCTCGACTACGACAGCCCCGTGCCTGCGGACCGGGAGCACCAACTTCGCGTCATGAGCACCATGCCAGAGGCCTTTAGCTACACGGAGTGGCGAGAGTTGGCAGGCTTCAAGCCCGACCCTAAACGCCAGGGATACCCATTGCCAATGCCGGGCCAAGAACAGGGCCAAAGGGGAGCGGGCATGGAAGACTGAGGCCCGAAATCCATCTCCCCATCTGGTGTGAAATGGCTCGACTACTAGAATGGAAGATTATTGAAATCAAAAAACCGCGTGCCCTTTATTGTGAATGTGCGACTCATGCCCTGGGTTGATGAGTGATTTATCATTCCTCGACCCATCAGGGAGTAAATGAAGGCGTTCTTTAGGGCATCAATGGGTGAGTCTGTTAGGAGCTCAAGCTGGAGTAGGGTGTTTGTGAATTTCAGGAGACGTCGAGAAGCTAGTTGCTGTGTTATATATTCGACCGCTTCTGATTCCGAGAACTCGGTTGGATTGGGGCCTCTTGATTTTTTGAGCCAGCCGGAAAAACCATCAGAAAAGCTTGTTGTGCAAACCCATTCCGCGAGATTTTCGAACTCCTTGCTTTTGGTATGCTGGCGCAATGCGAACAGTAAGACTGATGCGAGAGCAAAAACGACAGCTGAATTTATTATTATGGGGTCGAAAGGAGAGTATTTTTGAATGACGGGGGCGATGGAGTCGATTTTTAGTATTACCCCTAGCGCTGCGGTCATCGTGAATGCTGTGGCTGATCTTAGTGTCGATCCTTTCTTGGGCTTGTAGGTTTCGATCAGATCTTTTATGTTTTCTTTTGTTTTTGTGTCTTCGGTGGATTTGTTTTTGTTGTGAAGCAGGATGTTTGCTTGTGTTTGTGTTTCTAGGTCTCTTTTTGTTTTGAAGAGTTGTTCGGATAGTTGTGATATTTTAATTTTGAGCGTAACGATTTCGTATTGCGGTTGAGATACTGCGAGTTGGCTGCTGGTGCGAGAGAGATGTTCTCTTTGTGCTAGACGCTCTAGCGTGCCTAGTAGTTCGCCGATGCTTTTGAACTGCTCTTCTGCTTCTTCTTTGAGTTTTGGATCCTGGAATAGATCGGGATGTTTTGAGTTGCGAAGCTCGGTGAGTCTTTCGCATAGATCCAGAATTGGGAGATTGTCTGAAATGCCTAGAAGTTCCTTGGCGGCGTCGATCGGGTCCTGATTGTTGCTGGATGGCATTGTCTAAATGAGGGCTCAGGCGATTGGGGCGGTTGCTCAGACGTAAGCGTGCTTCACGCCAGAAGAGCCTACCTGATTTGAATGGGCAGTTGGAGTGCACGAGGCTGAAAGACGGCGAGATCCGCCCCCATTGAAGAGGTGAATGCTCAAGCCTCTTCAGCGGTCCCGTCCCCTCGTCGCACAGAAGAACGCGCTACCGCCAGTTGACGGCCTGCCGAAGGTCTTTACCTTCCGAGCCAACGACGCTGACTTCGACCGGTACAGCGACCGTTTGTCCGTCCAGGGCTGGCGGCTCGATGCCTACGCTGCCAACCCTGTCGTCCTCTATATGCACGACGACGGTTCCGGTGGGCTGTTCGGCGCGGGCCGCACGGACATCCTGCCAATTGGCAAAGGCCGAGCCTACGTCCAGGGTGACGCCCTCCTGGTGGACATCGAGTTCGACCAGGACGACGACTTTGCCCGGCGCGTCGAGTCCAAAGTGGAGAAGGGCATCCTCAACGCGGTGAGCGTGCGTTACCGCATGCTGCGCTACCACGAGAATGAGCGCGGCGGTTACGACTGCGACGAGCAGGAGCTTCTCGAAATCTCCGTCGTCACGATTCCCGGCAACCAGCGCGCGGTGCGGGTGAAAAAGCATGCCGACGAGCGCGCCGCCCTCATTCGCGACATCGCGGACGCGGTGGTGAAGGCGCTAGGCCGCAATGGGCGCAAGAAGCGCAAGGCTGCCCCGCCCGCCGCGCCTCCTTCTCTTTCCGAGTCCGACACTCACGCCCTTGCCGCTCACACGGCGCGGGCGCTGTTGCAGCACCTCCAGGAGAAAGCATGACCCCCGAGCAGATGCAGGAGATGGCGAAGTCGTTGGGCCCGCTGGTGGCCGCGCAACTGGTGGAGCAGTCCAAGGGACACCGCGACAACTACGCGGCGCTGCTGGGCTCCAAGGCGGCCGACACCGCGCCCGAAGAGCCCCGCCGCGCGCCCGTTACCGGCAAGCACGTGACGGAGGGTACGGGCCTCAACCTCATCCGCTACGTGAAGGCGAAGGCCGTCGCGCGCATGGATGGGCGCAACGTGGTGGACGTGCTGAAGGGCTGGGGCGACGAGGTGGTGAGCAAGGCGCTCTCCCAGGGCAACTACTCGGGCTTGGGCTCGATGGTGCACCCTCAGTTCGCCTCCGAGTTCATCGAACTGCTGCGCAACAAGGCCGTGGTGCGGCAGGCCGGCGCCCGCGTCATCCCCATTGGCGCCTCGCTCACCTTCGACCGGCAGTCCAGTACGGGCACTGCCTTCTACGGCGGGGAGACGAGCACCATCCAGGAGTCGGAGCCGGGCACGGACACGGTGTCCCTGTCCGAGAAGAAGCTCACGGCGCTGACGGCGGTGCCCAACGACCTCATCCGCAACGCCTCCATCAACGCGGAGGAGTTCATCCGCAACGACCTGCTCAACGTCATGGCGCTGCGGGAGGATGCGGCATTCCTGCGGGGCAGCGGCACGCAGCTGGAGCCGCGCGGCATCCGCAACCAGGTGGACGCGGCCCACGTCTACGCGGAGACGGTGGCTACGGCGGGCGCGCCCACGCTGGGCGAGATGAAGAAGGAGCTGAACAAGGCGAAGAAGAAGCTGAAGAAGGCCAACGTGCCCATGGTGCAGCCGGTGTGGCTGATGTCCCCCAATGCGGAGACGGCCATCCTCGATGCTCCGGGGCCTGGCGGGGAGGGGACCAACGCCCTGGAGCGGGAGATGGTGGAGCGCGGCACGCTGCGCAACGTGCCCTTCTTCGTCACGAACCAGATTCCGGAGACGCTCGGCTCGGGAAAGAACTGCTCCGAGCTCTACCTCGTGGACATGGCCGAGGTGCTCATCGGCGAGTCCATGGCGCTGGAAATCGAAGTCTTCCCCAACGGGGCCTTTACGCGCGGCGGCCAAGTGGTGTCCGGCATCTCCACGGACCAGACGGTGCTTCGCGCCATCACCAAGCACGACCTGGCCATGCGCCACCGGCAATCCGGTGTCGTGGTGAAGGACCTGAGCTGGGGCAGCAACTGACCGGGCCACGCCCACGAAAGGGAGGACATCATGAGCGCACCGCACATCAGTCAGATTGGCGCCTTCGTTGCTGCTCGCTTGGGCACGCCGCCCGCCGCGACGCCCGCTGGAACCCGCCAGGGGACGGGCTACGACCGGCTCGTCCTGGGCGAGAGCTGCGTCCTTGTCGCGGCCACGGGCGCGGTGACGGGCGGCCCCACCGCGCAGGGCTACGAGGTGAAGCTCCAGCACTCCAGCGACAATGGAGCGGATGACGCCTGGACGGACTTCGTGCCGGCCGGGCCGGGTTCGGCCTCCGTGCAGCTGGCTGCGGCGAACGCCTTCGCGGAGAAGGACGTGGACCTCGGCGAGGCGAAGCAGTTCATCCGCGTGGCGGAGGCCACGACCTTGACGGGCGGGACGTCACCCAGCCTCCAGGCGTGCGCCTTCGTTGTCTTCGGCGGCGCCATGACACTGCCGGTGTGAGGCCATGGCGAGTCCTGCTGACCTGTGCCTTGCCGCCACTGTGGCGGAGGACCTGGGCGTGGCGGTGACGCCGCGCCTGGAGTCCCTCGTCACGGCGGCGAGCCGGGCCGTTGCTGGCTATTGCGGCCGGGTCTTCGAGTACGGCCAGGGCCTCGTCGAGTATCCGGCGGGTTACGGGCGCCCATTGCTGTTGCTGGAGCGCCCGCCCGTTGTCCTGGTGGTGGGCGTCTGGGAGAGCGGAGCCTTCGTGCCGACCGAGGAGTACGAGAGCCACGGGAAGCTGGCGGACGCCGGCATGCTGTACCGCAGGCGCGGCGTGTGGAGGGAGACGGCGCGCTCGGGGGGGCTGGTGGTGGAGACGGTGGACAGCTTTCAGGGCAGCGTGGATGGCATTCGCGTTGTCTACGACGGGGGCTTCGTGACGCCGGGACAGCGTGTTCTGGACGGCTCACGCGTGGTGACTCTGCCGGAGGAGGTGCAGGAGGCGACTGTCCTCACTGCGGTGCAACTGTACCGCTCCCGTGGCGTGGATGCCATGGTGGCCAGCGAGTCTATCGGCGACTGGTCCGTCAGCTACTTTGCCGCGAAGGCTGAGGGGAAGAGCCCCATTCCTGGTGCCGCGCAGGCCTTGCTCGCGCCCTACGTCATTCACCGGGTGAGCTGATGGCATCGCCCACTGACACCTTCCGACAGTCGATTACGTATGCGGTGCTGACGGGCCGGGATGCCTATGGCAAGCCGACGCTTGGGCCACAGGTGACGGCACGTGCGCGCGTGCAGCCGTCCCGACGCCTCATCCGCGACGTCAACGGCAATGAGCACCTCTCTGCGCACGTCGTCTACACGGACGCGCCCCTGACGTTGCAGCACCGTGTGTGGCTGCCGGGCGAGGACGTGGCGGACTTCAACCGCGCCCGGCGCCCGGTGGCGGTGGATGAGTTCGTGGACGGCGCGGGCGCGGTGCGTTTCCGGAAGGTGTGGTTTTGATGCGGGACATCGCTTCGGAACTGGCGGTGCTGCTGGAGGGCGCGGGCCTTGGGCTGGTTCGTCCTCCTGCGCCAAACGCCAACCTCTTCACTGCGCCCATGCCCGAGGCGGACAGCGACGTGCCGGACAGGGCGCTAGCCTTGGTGGTGACGGGCGGCACCGGGCCCCAGTCCTACGTGGGCGGGGGGCGCGCGGCGTACCTTGCTCCGGAATGCCAGGTGCGGATCCGCTCGGCGCGCGAGGACTTCGAGGGCGGACAGCAACTCGCCCAGGCCGTCTTCGCGACCCTCCACTTGTCGGATCTTCGCCCATACGCTCTGGCACGCGCGGAAGAGAGCGCACCAACTTACCTGGGCACGGACGGTGCGGACCGGCATCGCTGGGTGCTCAACCTCGTGGTCGGACTGTTGAGCGTGCCTGCTGGCATACTCAGCTGAGGATGCATTTCGTGCGCGCGGAGATGGTGAGCCAATGGAGCCGAGAGGAAGCTACCGCAACATGAGCCAATCAGCGCTTGATGAGTTGGTCGAGATGCTGGAGGAAAAGGCTGTCCCCAGGGCTCTTGCCGCGCTTGAGTCGAATGAAATCTTTTGGACGGACGAGTTCATTCGGCCGGCCTACGACGTCCTGCATGATCTGCTGGAGTCGCGTGGGATTTCTGTCCTCTGCCTCAATCCACTGCCAGCGGAGGGTGTGTTCGTCTACCTCACTGCGGCCACGTATCAGGTCGTTGGCAGGCATCTGGAGATGATGGCGGTCGCGTTGTACGGCCAGCCCGAAAGCTGAGCCTCTCGCGAACAGTGCCCCCATTGAAGTAGGGGATGCCTGTTCGAGTCAAAGTCGATGCGGTGAAGCTGGAGCGTCTGCGTCGCTCGCCTGTCGAGGTGCTGCGCGCGCTCGATGCGCCCTGCCGGGACATCGCCCGCCTCGCCCTGGACTACTCCCTCTTCCTCGTGCCGGTGAGAGAGGGCCACCTCCGGGACAGCGCCTTTCTGAGCGGCCCCCTCCACAACCTGAGCAGGCGCCTCTCCACGACATGGACGGCGGGCTACGCGCACCCCTCCGCAGGCCCCATTCACGAGGGCTGGCATTGGGGCTCGCAGCTCTTCAACCCGCCCCCGCACTTCCTCCGCAAGTCCTTTCGTCGCGCCCGTGGCAGCGCTCGCCGCCGCGTGGCCGCCGCCCTGAAGGACTTCCTCGCGCAGCGCTTACCCTCCCCGTGACTGGAGCCACCACCATGCCCGAACCCCGAGAGGCATTTTTCGACAAGCTCTACATTCGCGCCACGGACACTGCGCCCGTGGAGGCGGACGCGCTGGACGGTGTCCTGGAGGCGCCCGTCAATCGCGCCAAGGACACCGTGGACGCCAACTACTTCGGTGGCGACGGCTACAAGCGCACCAAGGGCACCTGGAAGTCCTTCTCCATCCCCCTGTCCGGCCACGTCTTCAAGGGCAGCGCACCCCAGCAGGTGCTGCGTGACGCCTTCGAGAGCGATGCCACCGTCTTCTTCACCATCGTGGAGGACGAGACTGCGCCCGTGGGGGCGCAGGGCTACCGCTACCCGGTGAAGGTGACGTCCTACGAGGAGGGCCGCAGCTCCACGGACGTCGTCACCTTCTCCGCCACCCTTGCCGGCCAGGGCGCGCCCGTCGCGGTGTAGCCGACTGTTTTCCCTCTCCACATCCGAGGCCTCACCATGACCGCACCCACCACGCTCCGAAAGCCCCTGGGCACCCGCCGCAAGCTGCACAAGCGCGTCGCTCTGGACGGCGCCGACTACGACATCTGCCAACCGCCACTGGGCGAGAAGCTGGAACTGCTCGCCGCAGCGAAGGCTGCCAAGGAACTGGGACCGGACCGCAAGCCCGTGGATGAGTTCGCAGGGATGGCGATGATCGCCCGCATCGCCGTCCTCTGCCTCTACCACCCGGACACCGCCATCCGCGTCTTCGAGGACATGGACGCGGACCAGGTGAGGCGTGAGCCCTGGCTGGAGGAGATTCAGGACGAACTGGCCCGGGCCTTCGCGGGCCCGACGCTGGAGGAGGCGAAGGGAAACTCCGTCACCACCCCGAGCTGAGGGCGCTGCACGCGGTGGTGAAGCTGACGGGCCAGTCGCCCGAGGAAGTGCGCGGCTGGGCGTGGGAGGACGTCGTCCACCTCCTGGCTCACTGCGCCCTGGAGGCCGAGGAGATGCGCGGTGCGCGCGCCCCTGGCCCCACCTCCCATGCCGGCCCGCTGATGACGACAACGGTTTTCAGGAAGCGTCCCAAGAGGTGAGGCATGGCCTGCCGAGGAATCGAAACCCATCGGACCGTCTATGGATTGGTTGACCCAAGAGACGGACAGCTTCGGTACGTTGGAAAGACTGAGCAGAACCCTGAGCGCCGCCGTCGTGCTCATGTCAGCGAAGCCCGAAGTTCCCCTCGGCATACCTATCGCCTTCATTGGATTCGGAGCGTCCTGGCGGCAGGCCTTCTTCCTGAGCTGGTGGTGATTGAAGAGGGATTCTCTTCGACGGCTGAACTCGATGAGGCTGAGTGCTTCTTCATCGCGTACTTCAAGTTTGTTGGATGCAGCCTCGTCAATGGAACTTCTGGCGGCGATGGTGTCCCTGGGGCGATCGCGTCTCTGGAGGCGCGCGCCAAGATGCGGCGTGCCGGCCTTCGGCCAGAAAACCTGATCAAGCTCCAGCAAATGGCGGCCCGGAATCGGGGCCGCAGTATTTCTGCCGCGCATCGTGAGCGGATTCGCTCATTCAATCAGGGCCGTCGATTTTCGGACGCGCATCGTGCTCGTCTCCGGGCTGCGCATCAGAAGCCCGAGCGGAAGGCGTTGCTACGCCGGACTCTCGGAGGGCCGAAGCCAACGCTTCGCAAAGCCGTAATGGATCAGCATGGGGTCGTCTACGAGAGCATCTCCGCCGCAGCGGCGGTGCTTGGTCTTCGCGCGGAGTTGATCAGTGCGGTTATCCACGGCCGCATTCGGCACACGGGCGGGTTCACGTTCACGCTCGTTCGCTCGGCTCCAGAGAACGGGGTGCCTTGATGTCCGGTGCCCTGAAAGTTGGAGGGCTTTATGTGTCGGTCTCCGCCTCCATTGGTGAAGCCCTCTCCAACCTGGGCAAGGTGGTGGATGCCGTCGAGAAGGCCGCCAAGCAGGTGAAGGAGAAGTCCAAGGGCCTTGGTGAGATTGGTGCGGCTGTGGCGGCCGGGATTGCCGGCGCAGTCGCGGCGGCGTCCAAGTCCAACATGGCCATGGAGCGCGAGACGGAGCGGATGACGGCGCTCCTCTACACGTTGGCGGCGGACGTCGGCGACGCCTTCCTTCCGGTGGTGCAGCACGTCGCGGACGGCGTCGAGCGCGTGGTTGCGAGCTTCCAGTCCCTCTCTCCAGAGATGAAGGCCGCCGCCTCGGATGTCCTGGTGTGGGTCGCCGGAGCGGGCCTTGCCGTTGGAGCGTTGGGGAAGGTGGCGAACGTTGTGGAAGGCGTGGCCACGGGCGCTGGCGGGCTGGTGAAGGTGCTGGGCCTGCTCAACAAGTCCGTCGCCCTGGCCTCGCTGGCGACCTCCATAGACAAGGTGACGGCCTCCATGGGAGGCATGGTGGCGAGCACGCCGTCCGTTACCGGCAGCCTGGGGCGCTTGGCCCTCTCCACCGGAAGCCTGCTAGTGCCGCTCGCGGCGGTGGCCGCCGCCGTGGCGGCGCTGGTGCTGCTGGCGGGCAGCGTCTACGCCGCCTGGGAGGACAGCAGCACAGGCCTCTCGGACTTCTTCCGGGACATCGGTGACCAGTTGGCGAAGTGGGCTGGCCGTATCGCGGATGGCTTCTCGCGTGCCTTCCTGGCGCTGGGCGACTTTGTGAAGGGGGCGGCCCTGTCCGTCCTGGACGGCGTCGCGGCGCTGGTGCGCGGCGTCTCCCGTCTCCTGGAGCCGATGGCGCGGCAGGCCGGCTTCCCGGAGCTGGCCGCCACCTTCCGGCAGGTGTCCACCGTCACGGGCCGGGAGCTGCTGGAGACGCTGGGACAGGGCGCCGAGGTGCTCTGGGACGGCGCGCGGCAGACAGCGGTGGCGGTGGGCGACGCCGTGGCCGACGCGGGGCGGGAGTTGGAGGAGAGCGTCGCCTACGGCCTGCGCACCAGCGTCTCGGGTGCGAAGCGGCTCGGCGCGGACCTCGCCCGTGCCCTCAACCTGGAGGGCGTCACATCGCAGATTCAGGCCCTCCTGGCGAAGCTGACGGGTGGGGGCGGGGCGCAGGGCAAGGCGCGCATCCGCAAGCCCACCGACAAGGCCGCCCTGGAGGCCGCCCAGAAGCAGGCGACGGCGGAGCAGGCCGCCATGGCGAAGCTCCAGGCCCAGGCCAACGAGGAGTCCCGGAAGGAGTACCTGGCCAGCATCCGCGCGGAGGAAGCCGCCGGCGCCGCCGCATTCCATGAGATGCGCCTGGAGGCGGAGAGCCTCGCTGCTGAAGCGGAAGCGGCCATGGAAGCCGCCAGGGAGTCGCTGGTGGACCGCTTCATTGGCGGGTTGGGACAGCTGGGCGACCTCATTAACGCGGGCATCCAGGGCATGGAGGCGGGCGGAGTCTACGGCGCCATCATCGCCGTGGTGGGCGAACTGCTCATGCAGTCCGAGGGCTTCAAGGGCGTCATCGAGTCCGTCAACACGCTCATCCAGAAGGTGGCCAACTCGCTGGGCACGCTGCTGGAGCCGCTCCAGCCCCTGCTCAACGCCGTGACGATGGTGGTGGATGGCTTCCTCTCCGCGCTGACGCCCGTCTTCGAGATGCTGGGGGAGGCGATTGAACCTCTGGTGCCGCCGCTGGTGATTCTGGGCGACATCCTGAAGGGCCTGGCGCCCCTCTTCGAGGTGTTGGGCCGCACCTTCCTGCTGATTCAGCAACCGCTGAGCATCCTGGGCGGGCCCGTCATGAAGGCCCTTTTCACGGCGCTGAAGTTCGTCGGCAGCGTTGTACTCACCATCGCGAAGGCCATCAGCGAAGTCTGGAACGCCGTCATCGGCGCGGTGCAGACCGTCATCCGCGCCATCTCCAGCCTCATCGACTGGACGGGCTTCGACGGGCTGAAGAAGTTCGCGCGCTCGCTCAACAAGCTGAAGGTGGACACCGACAGCATGGACGACTCCCTGCGCGTGCTGGAGGACACGACGTGGGACTCGGCGAAGGCGCGTGCAGAGGAGACCGCCCAGGTGGAGGAGCACACGGAAGCAGTGGCCCGCGCCACGGCGGCCCTCAGCAACGTGCCGGCCGCGTGGAAGGTGGCGCTGCGCCGCTTCGAGTCCGAGGACACGCAGGACGGCCCCACGGTGCCGTCCAAGCCGAAGCCCACGCCCGATGCGCCTGATTCCGGGGAGCCGGAGGAGGACGCCCCGTCCTCGCCCAGCGGACCGGTGCCTGCGTGGCTCCTCGGTATGCTCCCGCCCGTCGTTCAGCAGCTCCTCTTGGGGCAGGCAGCCGCGACGCCTGCGGTGCCGGGATGGCTCGGCAGCTACCTGCCTCCTGGCTTCAGCGGAGGAGGGCAGGTGCGCGCGCCGGAGACGGGCAATGTCTCCGCCCTGGCCGCGCCCGTCACCTACAACATCACCGGCTACGACATCGACGCCGCCATGGAAGCCACGCGACGGGACGAGTCGCTGCGCCAGCAGCGCGCGAGCATCCGAGTCGCTGGTAGCCGCGTGCGCCTCTCCGCCTTTTGAGGAATTCCATGCCGCCCGCCCTGGCCCTTTCTGGAATCCCCTTGCCCGTTTCAGCGGAGCGGGGCCTCACGTACACGCCGACGCTTCTGGGTGAGCACCGCCGCACCTTCTCCGGGTGGCTGCGTAGCAGTGTGCGGCGCGAAGTCTTCACCCTCGCGGGTAACACCGGCCCACTGACGCAGGAGGAGGCCCGCGCGTACCGGGGGCTTCTCAATGGCGAGGGCCAGGTGTGGAGCTTCGAGGATGGGCTGCGAAGCCACGCCTTCCTCTCGCCGAGCGCCATGGTGGGCAACGCGTGGGCGGTGGAGGCCATGGGCCGCTTCGGCGGGTGCATGCGCATGGAGGCGGGCGCTCGCGTCGCCTTCCCCACGGGCCTCGGGGCGAGGTGGACGGTGGCCTACTGGTGGAAGCGCCAGGGGACGAAGGACAAGTGGCGCCATCACGTCCACCGCGCGGGCGTGGGCCTCCACGTCAACGGCGCCGCAGTCCCAGTCCCCCACGTGGGCGGCTTCCTCGTCATGGACGACGCAGGCCAGTTGCCCCAGGGCGCGGTGACGCTCAGCAACGCGGCAGGCGGCGGCGAGTTGCTGGTTGACGAGTTGGTGGTGCTGCCGTGGCTGGCGCCCGCGTCGTGGGTGGCCCCCTGGTTCGCTGCTGGCGAGTCCTTCGGCGCGCCGTACCCGTACCACCGGGCCTTGGGTGCCGCCCTCTACGCGCCGATGCCCGTACTGGGCCGGGTGGGGACAGGACGCGCGGTGCAGTGGTGGGAGGGCGGCGTCCTCGTCCTCGGGCAGGAGTTCGACTTCGAGTTGCAGGAGCGCTGACGCATGCGGCCCCTCTCGTCCTTCCAGGCGGCCCTCCTGGGCAGCCCTTCTGGCTACTCCACCCACCCGCGCGTCTGGGTACGCGACGCGGCAGGGGAGTGGCGCGGCTTGCATGCCCTTCTGGGCTTTGACTGGGTGCTGGGCGTCCGCGTCAACGACAAGCTGGACGCGCCCGTGGCCGAAGCGGAGGTGTCCCTGTTGCGCAGCGGCGCAGCAGGGGCGCGCCTTTCCCTATCGCCCCTGGTGGCGCAGTCCCTCGCCAACACCTCCGACGCGGGCACGTTCGCGCCGCTGCTGGTGGAGGGCGCCTACTTCCGCGTGGAGCTGGGCCTGGCGCCGCTCGCCACCGCGCCGAAGGAGGAGGACTACTTCGAAGTCTTCCGGGGCCGCATCGATGAGGTGGACGCCGGGCCCGACGAGCTGCGCGTCGTGGGCCGCGACCTGGGCGGCTTGCTGCAGGACACCTTCATCGAGGTGGAGCGCGAATACGGTAACGACACGGTGGGCGTGGCCGTGCAGTCCATCATCCAGTCGTTGCTGGACGACAACGGCCTCGCTTCATTCGCGCTCTTCACGCCCGTGGACCCGATGTCCCAGCGCGGGCGGTACGTGCAGAAGGTGGAGCCGGTGCTGGACGCGGCGCGCACCCTGGCGCAGCGGATTGGCTGGGACTGCCGCATGCGCTGGCAGCCAGCTGCCGGTGCCTACGCGCTGACGCTCTCCGCGCCAAACCGGCTCCAGACGGAGGAGGACTGGAGCTATGGCCCGGACGAGTTCGGCAACCTCGATGGGGTGACCCGGCAACTGGCGGACATCCGCACGGACGTGGAGGTCATCTACAGCGACAAATACGACTTGGACGCCTCGGGCACGCCGAAGCGCAAGACAGTGACGGCCAGCAACCCCACGGCCCGCGCCCAGGTGGGCCGCCGCTGGATGCAGGTGGCGAACGACGACCTCGACAACATCGACATGGAGCCCGAAGCGCAGAGGCTCGCGGACGCGGCCATCGCGGACCTCTCCGTCTCGCCCCTGACTGTCTCCATGACGGTGGACCCTCACCCCGGACTGGAGCTGGCGGACCTGGTGCTCGTGCTGCCGGACGGCGTGCGCCTGGACACGGCGCAGCGGCTCGCGGTGCAAGAGCTGGAGCACCAGTGCGCCACGGACGGCACAGCGCGCATGAAGCTGGTGCTGCGCGGCCAGCCCTCCACGTCGCTGCGCGAGTGGCTGGAGCGCGACAGCCGGCCAGGTGTCGCCCCCAGCGCAACCTTCACGGGGCCAGCCGCGCCGCAGGAGGTGCGGGCGGTGCCAATCGTCAACGGGTGCGTGGTGACGTGGACACCGGCCACCACCGGCCCGGCCTGGGACGAGTACGAGGTGCATGCGTCGCGAACGCCGGGCTACCAGCCTTCCGAGGCCACCTTCCAGGGCCGGGCATCGGCGACGCGCTTCCCGTTGTCCGAGCTGCGCCCCGGCGCGACGTACTACTGCCGGGTGGTGGGCCGCGACGCCTCGGGCAACCTGGGCGCGCCATCCGCCGAGGTGTCCGTCACCACGGCCTACGTGACGCCCGCCACGTTGCAGCCCGCCGTGGCCTTCGGCGAGTCGCCACCCAACCCCGACTTCGAGGCGCACTCCTTCGAGGAGCTGCCGCCGGACGCCTGGACGATGGGCACTGGGCTCTGGGGTGCGCACGCCCAGGTGACGGCGGACGCGTACACGGGCGCGCGTGCCGTCCGGCTGGTGGCGAGCGGCACGCGGCTGGACTCGCAGGCGATGATTGCCCGGCCAGGGGACAGGTACAGCGTGGATGCCCTCGCGAGGGCAACGCAGCTGGGCGCCGGGCTGTCGGTCCAACTCGTCTGGTTCGACGGCGCCTTCAACGTATTGGGTACGGTGAGCACGACGAAGGTGCTTCCGACGAGTGGCTGGGAGCGCCTCACGGGCTTCCACAACGCGCCCGCAGGCACGCGCTACGTCCAGGTGCGCCTGCTGGCCCTCGTGACGCAGGGCGCGCCCTGGGTGTACGTCGATTCGGTGCGGCTGGAGCGCATCGGCGGCCTCGTTGAGCCGTGGGCGGCCATCCGCACCGGGCAGATTAGCGACCTGGAGAATGGCTGGGTGGCGTGGGATGCCGCCAACTGGCCCCTGGGCTTCTACAAGAACAGCGACAACGAGGTGTCCGCACGCGGCCTCATTCGCTCTGGGACGGTGGGCTACGTGAACGCGTACCGCTTCCCGGTGGGCTACCGGGCCAGCTCCAACCGCATCCTGTCATTGCCGACGAGCCACGGCTTCGCCATGGGGCAGCTCAACGTGGACGGGGGCCTCCAAGTTTTTAGCCTGCCCACGGGCGCGGCCTGGGTGAGCCTGGATGGGGTGCGCTTCCGCGCGGAAGGGTGACGCACGCCGCACGTCGAAACCCGCCCCCATTCAGTGGGGGATGATTCCGAACCCTGAACTCTTCTCCCGTCTCGACTTGAAGTCCCTCTATCCGCCCTTCCAGGCGGTGATGGGGGAAGTCATCGCCCGTTGCCGTGAACGCGGCGCGGACTACGTCGCCACGCGCGGCTATTCCACCTTCGCGGAACAGCGCGTGCTGCACCTGCGCTACCTGAAGGGGGAGGGCGGGCGCGCAGCGCCGGAGGGCCTCTCCGCGCACAACTACGGCCTGGCGAACGACTTCTGCCGCGACGCGGACGTGAACCGCCCGGGCCTTCAGCCGCGCTGGGACGGGCCTGCCTACGCCATTCTGGGCGAGGAGACGCGCCGAGCGGGCCTCGCCTGGGGAGGCTCCTTCGGGGACGCGCCGCACTGCCAGTGGCCCAGCCTCGTGAGTGGCAGCCAGTTGGCGCCGGTGCTCGGCCTCTTCCTCTCGGAGCCGGCAGGCAGCACGGACGCGCAGCGGCTCGCGGCTGTCTGGCGCTTCCTCGACACGGTTCGCTCGATGCCCGAGTGGCGCGCCATGCACCCGGCGCTTGCCGCCTCGCTGGCGCGACTCGGCTTCTGACTTCCCGTGCGGCGCTTCCGCCGCACCTCACCCACGAAAGGCATGCCCATGCTGCGACGTCTCGCCGTCCTCTCCCTTTGCCTCGTCTTCCCCTCCGTCGCCTTCGCGCAGGCGAGCGGCACGCCCGACCCGGGCAACGTGGAGTCCTTCGCGCGCCTCATCCTCGACGCGGTGACGGCCCGCAACTGGGCCCTCGTCGCGTCCCTGGCCGTCATCGCCCTCGTCTTCGTGCTGCGCCGCTTCGTGGGCGCGTGGTGGCCGCTGCTGCGCACGGCCCGGGCGGGCGCGGTGCTGGCGCTGCTGCTGTCCGTCGCGGGTGCGGTGTCCAACGCGCTGCTGGCGGGCGAGCCCTTCACCCTGGCGCTGCTGCTGAAGGCGCTCGGCATTGGCCTCGGAGCGGCGGGCGGCTTCTCGGTGGTGAAGACGCTCCTCGTCGGTGACTCGGTGGCGGACGCGGCGCGCGAGGCAGGGGAGGTGGCGGCCGGGGAGATTGCCGGCAAGGTGGCGGCGGTGGCCGCCCTGAATGCACTCCAGCCGGGCGACAAGCGGTGAGGGGCCTGGTGGTAGCGCTGGCCCTGCTGATAACGGGCAGAGCGCGTGCCGAAGGGGAAGTGCTGGACGTGGCGCGCGCCACCGTGACGCTTCAGGACGGGCGCACGGTGACCGTGTCCGAAGGCTGCTGGCTGTCCACGGAGCGCTGCATCCTCACGGCCCGCGAGCTGCGCCGCCTCCAGGCGGAGAACGAGGTGCTCCGCCAGCAACCGCGCCGCGTCCCTGTCCTGGCTGTCGTGCTGGCGGTGGTACTCGTCGCCGGGGCAGGCTTCGCCCTCGCCAAGGTGCGCTGAGTGCTCTTTTGGAGTCCGTGATTGTGGACTTTAAAAGTTAACTGCGCTCAGACTCCTCGGGCGGCGCCTCCGCGCCTTTCTCCCGCCTCCCGAGGAGCCATGCCCGACACGACAACCGACGACCTGGCGCGCACCGAAGCCTCCGCGCGCCACAGGCAGCTTCCGCCGACGCCTGAGAGGCCCCTGCACCTCTTCACCATCGACGGCATCCGGTACGAGGCCATCCGCGAACTGGTGTTGATGGAGACGGGCGAGGTGCTGATGCTGGCCCAGCGCTTCACGGAACGGGGCAACAAGCTGGCCGGCTATTGCTTTGTGCGGCGGCTGGCGAACCCCTCCACCTTCATGCAGCGCACGCGGCTGGGGGAGGAGATTCAGTTGGCCTTCCGTCTACGCCACCCGGCCATCGCCACCGTGTTTCACCGCAAGGTGCACAAGGGCGCGTTGCACGCCGTCATGGAGTACGTGGACGGCCCCTCGCTGGAGACGCTGGTGAGTGCGGGGGTGGCGCGCGGCCGGCCCGTTTCCGAGGCCTTCGCCCTCTATGTCGGCGCGGAGCTCGCGGAGGCGCTGCACCACGCGCACACGCTGACGGACGTGGACGGAAAGTCGCTGGGCGTCATTCACCGCGACGTCAACCCCCGGCACGTCTACGTGGGGACGCAGGGCGAGGTGAAGCTGACGAACTTCGGCGCGGCGTACTCGCTGGTGGTGGGGCGCGAGGAGTCGCCCGCGAGTCTCGTTCGGGGCGATGTGGCGTATGCCTCGCCGGAGTACCTGACGAGGCAGCCGCTTTCGCCTCGCTCTGACGTCTTCAGCCTGGGCGTGCTGCTGGTGGAACTCTTCACTGGCAAGCACCTCTTCGACGTGGAGGACGTGCCGCGCCCGCTCAAGGGGATGGTCCGCCTCCAGCCGGAAATCCTCCCTTCGCTGCCGCTCACTCAGATGCAGGTGCTGCTGGACAGCTTTGGGCCGGAGGACGTCGAGGAGGCCGTGGACTCACTCTCTCCGGACGTGAAGGCCATGCTGCATGTCGCGTTGCGCGCCAACCCCAAGGAGAGGTTCGCCACGGCGGCGGACATGCGCGACGCGATGCGCGTTGCCCTGGCTAGGCGGCACCCGGGCTACGGCCGGCAGGAAGCCGCAGCGGAATGGGCCCAGGTGCTGGCGGAGGGAAGTGCCCTTCGTGACGAGGTGGAGTTCGGCGAGGAGCGCTTCTTCCCAGAGGGGCTGGAGGCCCACGAGTTGGAGGGCTTGAAGCGAGAGTAAGGCTTCAGCGCGCCAGGGCCGAGGCGACGTGGAGGAGGGCCGCGAGGTCCTCCGCGTCCAGCTTGCGCGCGAGGTGGAGGAGGCGCCGCAGCTCCGGGGCGTCCTCTTCCTTGGGCTTGGGCTTCGTGGCCTTGCGCACGTCGCCCGTGGGCGTCAGGCCCATCAGCTTCTCGGGCGACACCCGCAGCTCCCGGCAGAGACGGTAGAGGGAGGGAACGCTGGGAAGCATCTTCCCGCGCTCCAGGCGGTTGTAGACGGGGTGCACCAGTCCAACGCGCTCCGCGACTTCGGCTTGAGTCAGGCCCAGGTGCTGGCGGGCAGCGCGGGCCTCCGTGCCGATGGTGATGCCGAGTTCCTCGTTCATGGCGGGCGAAGCGTATCCGAGGGCAAGCGCGGCCGGGCCGTTTACCGGGACTCGGGAAGCAGCAAGAGCAGCGCCCGCACCTGGGGCTCGTCCAGGGTGCGCACACGCAGGAGGAGTTGGTGCCGCGCAGGCAGGTCGTCGGAAGGTGGCGTGTGGCCCATCAGCTCGTCCGGGGTCACGCCCAGCGCGCCGCACAGGCGTTGGAGCGTGGAAACGCGGGGAAGCATGCGTCCTCGCTCCATGCGGCTGTAGACGGCATGCGCGAGGCCCACGCGCTGGGCCATCTCGGCTTGAGTGAGGCCCAGGCGGGTACGTGCGGCCCGCGCGGCGTCACCAATGGTGCTGGCGAGGGGCTGGGAATGGGCCGGCTGCGAGGAGGGGCGCGCCATGCCGGAATCGTAACTGACAGCCGACCAAGAGTGAATGCTGGAGGTTGGTCCGATATCAATGGACTCTCTGGGTCTTTTCTGAGGAGCACGACCAGAGGGAGGGATTCCCGGGCTTCTCACGCTTCTGGTAGGGTCCGCGCCCCGCTGGGAGGATGCCGTATGCGAGAGGCCTGGGAGCCCGAAGGACGGACGCGATGATGCGGGGGCCACCTCCTGCCGTGCTGTCTCCTGGGGCCCAGGTGCTGGGCTACACGGTGGAGCGCCAGCTGGGGCAGGGCGGCTTCGGCACTGTGTACCTCGCGCACTGCGAGGGCCAGCGCTTCGCGCTGAAGCTGCTGCACCTGCCGCGCGTAGGCGAGAGGGCGGAGCGCGAAGTTTCCATCCTCACCCGCCTGCATCACCCCAACGTGGTGCGGATTCTGGGCCATGGCTACTGGCCGGTGGCCCAGCCGCAATTCATCGTCATCGCTACGGAGTACGTGGAAGGGCGTCAGCTGGACGCCTGGGCCGACGCGGATAACCCCACGGCGCGGCAGGTGACGCGCGTGCTGCTGGGCGTGGCACGGGCGCTCGCAGCTGCCCACGCGGATGGGGTGGTGCACCGGGACGTGAAGGAGGCCAACGTCATGGTGCGAGCCTCGGACGGCCTGGCCAAGCTGGTGGACTTCGGCATTGGCGACTACACGGGCGCGCGCGAGCTGACAGCGGACATCCTCCCGCCCGGGACGGTGGACTACCGCTCCCCGGAGGCGTGGCGCTTCCTGCGTGCTCACCTTGAGGCACGGGACGCTCGTTACACAGCGGGGCCGGCGGACGACTTGTGGGCGCTGGGCCTCGTCTCCTACCGGCTGCTGACGGGGCGCTTCCCCTTCGATGGCGAGGACGGCGCCAGCTTGACGGAGGCGATTCTCTCCAGCGCGCCCACGCCGCCGCACGAGGAGAACGAGCGCGTGCCCCGGGCGCTGAGCGACGTGTGCCTGCGGTTGCTGGAGAAGACGCCCGATGCTCGCACTTCGAGTGCCCAGGCTCTCTGCGAGTCGCTGGAGCAGGCGCTACGCGGTGCGGACGCGACGTGGGACGTGCCGCTCTGCGACGCGTATGCCGAGGACTCCGCGACGACGGAAGGGGAGGACATCGACAGCTTCGAGCAGTGGCGGCACCAGCCCCGACACCGCCCTCGTCGAGGCAAACGCATTTCCCCGAAGCCGCCGCAAGCGATGGGCGCGGCTGCCGTGGCGAATGACGTGCAGCCTCCCGCGACGACCGTGCGTGTGACGCCTGAGAAGCGCGGGGTCTTCCGTGCCTGGGCGGCGCTCGCAGCGGTGCTCGTTCTGGCGGGGGCAGTGTGGGGATTTGGGACGTCACGCGTCGTTGGGCCAGTCCCCACCCGTCAGGAAGTAGCGCCCTCTGGCAAGTCACCTCAAGCTGATCGCGCCGCAGCTCCCACCGGGCCGGAGGCCACCGCTGCGGCCGTCGCTCTCCCCGCGACGCTCCAGGAGGTTTCAGCCACCGTGACGACGCAGCCGAAAGAGACGCAGCCCCTTCAGCTCCCCTCGAAGCCCACGAAGAAGGGCATGAGCGTCATGGTCCGTGCTGTCGGCGCGGCGGTGGCATGCACGGCACTCGCGTGCCCAGGTCCGCAGATGCGCCCGGCGCCTCCGCCTGAGCCTTGCCCGGTTGGAGCTGTCAAGGCGATGTCGAAGTTGGGGATAGGCATCGGGAGAAAACAGACCGTTGTCTTCGCCGACGGCCTGCCGAGGGTCATCTCGGTGAGGGAGGGCCCGACGCAATTGGTCCTGGCTGGCCATTGGGGGGACATGCCAAGCAACACGGTGCTGTCTGGTCGGCTCATCGTGGGTGAGCGTGTGTATGGGCGCCTCACTTGGGCGACGCCTCCGAAGGGCGACAGCTTTCCCGTGTGCTTGGAGGTCCTCGCGGAGGAGGGGGACCGAGGCATGGCCCGCGAGCCTGGAGACGACTCGCCCTCCAGCGCTCGGATCTTCACTACAGGTCAAGTAAGGGCGGTACGCGAGTTCGAGTAGCCGAATCGCCTGGGAGCCATCGCCGAGTGCCTTCTTCTTCTTTCGTCGTATTCTTGGGGATCCTGCTCGCCAGTGGAGCGTCGGTCGCTCAATCGGAAGCCGCCGCTTCGTTGCCGGGCGTGCGCCGAGTCGAGTTGACTCCTGACGATGCTCTCTCCGCACCCGAGATTGCGATCAGCGCTGGGCTTTCGACGACATTCCTCTTCGATTCTGGCCTGAAGCGCGACGAAGTCGAGCTGGAGGGGAGGGACCGTTTCTCCCTCGTGGATGAGGGACAGGCCACTCTGCGATTAGTGCCTTCGGCACGTTTGACTGTTGGCGAGAGGCTGCGTCTGGTCGTGCGGTTCCGGGATGGGGCGGCGCCAGCAAGCGCCTCATTCCTTCTTCGGGTCCATCCCGCCAAGGCAGAGCCTCTCGTCGAGGTCTATCGCGACATGCGGACGCTTGAGACGTATCAGCAAGAAGCCAGGGAGGTTCGTGCGCAGTTGGTACACTGCCAGGGCGACGTCGCACGATTGGTGGCTGAACAGAGCGCTCCGGGCGGGCTGGCAGGTCTCGTGTCCTCTGGTGCTTTGGACGAGCACGGAGTGACCGGACGAGTCGTGACCAAGGACATCGCCCAGGCGGTTGGAAATGCGATTGCGATTGAGGCAGCTTCCGTCAAGAGCTACCGGTCCGCGACGGGGGTTGCTGTCGAAATCAAGCTGAAGGTGAAGGCGGGTGCTCCGCCATGGGTCGCGAAGGGGGCGGCGCTTCGAGGCAAGGCCGGGGTAGAGTTGAACGTGCTTCGTCTGTGGCAGCAGCGACCCATCGCGATAGGAGAGTTCGGTCTCGTTGTGGTGGAGGCCGATGCCGCGACAGAAACAGCCCAGGGATCCTTCTCGCTCAAGCTGTGGGAGGAAGACGGGCCGCGAACTATCACGCTCGGCAACGTTACGTTCCCGTAGGGAAAGATGCGACCAGTCGGGTGTTGTCGGTCGAAGGTGGGCGTAGGGCGCGGCGCTCTTCTGCTGGGCTGCCCGGAGGCAGCGTCCGTTGCCCCCATATAGCCCCTCCCCGGAGGAATCAGGCGGTACGCAGCGGTACGGGCTGGGATGGCGGACGGGAAAAATCCCCAGCAAAATCGCGGGTCAAGGCGATCCTGCCTCGGAATTGGGTAGTTCCGTGCTGCGGGTTCGATTCCCTCCGCCTCCACAGTGAAAGAGCCTGGCAATCCAGTACGGGTTGCCAGGCTTTTTCTTTGGATGCGGGTGGTCACTTGGGTGGCTCCAGGGCCTCATGGGCGATCTCCAGTTCCCGGGCGGCCTCGAGACTCCAATATGGCAGCGGCGGCTGTTCGCGCCGCTCTTTCCAACAACTCGTCGCGGAGTCGGTCCAGCACGTCATCTGTTCCCAATGGGCCACGCGGACTGGCCGGGGACATCAGTCGCCTTGGGCGTGGCCGGTGTTCATCGCAGCAGCATTGGACCTGCCAGCAGTGGTGAATCACAAGGTAGCCCGCCCAATAACCTATGCCGCCGACTTCTTCAGCAGTCTGCCAGGGAGAGCAAGGCCATGCGCGGCGACAAAGTGTGGGGCGTAGCTTAGCGTCGCATTCGACAAGGACAGGATTCGTTTTACGTGCAGGTCGTTCTCGAACACCTCCGGCATTCCGGCCAAATACATCTACAGCCACGGCGACGCCATCTGCGTCCGAGAATACGCAGGCGAGGCGCACGGCATGGAGTTGCTCGGCGTGAGCCAGTGTCTGGAGACGCTCGCAGACTTGGAAAGAGACGGAGAGAAGCAGTTGTTCGAATGGTTATTGCCTGACCCGAGGAAAACGTCCATGGCCAGCGACGACAAGCGTATCCCCAAAAACCATCACTTCGTTGCTCAGATGCACGCAGAGCGATTCACCGACGACAAGGGCAAGCTCTGGGCATTCAACAAGAAAAGCGGGTCGCTCTTCCACGTGCCTCCTAAGGCAGTTTTTGCCGAGACCCACCTTTACACGGTCGAGGCCGCCGACGGCGTCAAGGACACCAGCCTGGAGTCAGACTTCTCCAAGTTGGAGAGTGAAGCCAATGGCATTCTCAAAGAGTTGGTGGCCGGCGCGCGAATCGGCCATGCACCGCAATTGACGGCTCAGCAACGCTCAGGCTGGGATGTCTATTTTTATTTTCAGTGGAAGCGTGTGCCGGATGTCCACGCCAAGGTCGGCTCCCTTACCCAATCGGATGTCTTGCTGGACGAAATATTCGCAAAGATGCGAGCGCTGGGGCCCAAGGCCGAAGCGGCCGTCGACAAGCTTGATACACCCGAAGAGCGTAAGCGTCTGGCCCAGGGCGGTAAGGTCCATGGTATTCGCCACACCCCAGGCGATGTGCTTGGGATTCTGGCCTCGCGCGGGCTGGCGCTGCTGCATATCACCGCGCCGGGCGAGAGTTTCGCCCTCGGCAGTCTCCCGATCGTGCGCAAACAGGGAAGCCTCCTTGAGGCCGACTCCGAGGCTTGGCTTCCCGTCGCGTCGGACGTGGCCGTCGGCCTCGGCTTTAAACCCAACACCATCACCATCATCGATCTTGCCGACCCGGAGGCTATCTGGCGGATGAACAGAGTCACGGCTAGCCAAAGTACGACCTTCGCAGCTGGGTCGAAGGCGCTCATGGAGAAGTTGATCGCCGCCCTTCCAAAGCCATGACCGCCACCTTTCCGTTGGTAACCGTCCGGCCTACGACGTGCCGTGAGGGATTGCCGGAGTAGCGGCGCGCAGCGGACGCTTTCGGGCATGGCGAAGCAGGTGGAGAGGCCGGAGTGGGCGCGCGTCGCGGACGCCTTCGAGGCGAGCGGGCAGACGCAGCGGGAGTTCGCGTTGGCGCGGGGCGTGCGGTTGAGCACGTTGCAGTCGTGGGTGTACCGGCATCGACGGGCCGCGCTGGTGCGAGTCGATCCGATGAGACTCTTATCGGTGCAGGTGGCGACGAGTCCCGCGGCGACGGAGCCCCTCCTGTAGGTGGTGGCCGTAAGCGGGGCGCGGGTGCGATTCGCCGTAGGTACCGACGTGCCGTACGTGGCCCGGCTCGTCGCCGCGTTGGGGCGGTGAGAGGGTGTTCGCGCAGCCTGCTTCGGTAATAGGTGCACCGCCGCTCACATGGGACGGTGTCCTCTGTAGGAAAGAGCCCGACTGCGCGCTCGCTCGCGATGGTAGCTTTCCCATTCGAGAGGTCACGCATCCTTGCTCCAACCCTTCAGATTGGCCCTTCCCCTCGCGCTTGCGCTCGCGTGGGGAACTGCGGCGCACGCCGAGCCACCAACTGGTGGCCGCGTCAGACGGGAACGGCCTGTCACCGTCGCGAGTACCGCAGGTGAACCTCTGCCCGTGGTCCACATCGCCCAGGACACACCGACGCTGTTCCTGTTCCCCTCCCCGATTCAGCGGAAGTCCCTTACCTTCGACGAGTCGTGGATCCGCGTCCTGGATGCGGGGGAGCGGTCGGTCATCGTTCAGGCCGTGTCCGACCCCCGGAAGGACGAGCAGCAGGAGATGGGAGTCTTCTTCGCCCACCGGCACGCGGCACCTGATGTGCGCGAGCGCCGAGCAGGGCAGGCGCCCCAACCTCCGCACTGGGCTCTGCCGGTGCGGCGCCCAGGTGGCCCCGCGCGAGGGCTCGCTCGTGCTGAAGGAGACGACTCGCGGGACCAGCGTCCAGAAGAAGTGGCTGGTGCTGTGCCTGCGGTGCGCGTGAGCGCCGGTCAGTCCAGGTCCTCCAACTCCAGCTCCGCCTGCTCCCGGTAGAGAGGCACCACCTCCACGGCGAGCAGGTCCTCCAGCAGCTTCCGGGCCCCGGCTTTATCGCCCGCCTTCGAGAGGTCCCCAGCCAGCATCCTCGTGCGTGCCAATCGCATGGAGCCATCGCGGATCCGCGAGCGAGCCTCGCGCAGAAGCGCAGTCGCAGCAGCTGCGTCCTGGACGGCGGCCTGCGCATCCGGCTCAGGGATGGCCACCTCGCGCGCAGTACGCAGCAGCAACTCGCGCACGTCTGGGGTGAGCGCGAGTGCTTCGCCGGCCTCGACGCGCGCGGCGAGCGCACGCACCTCGTCCCAATTGATGTCCTGCCCCATGCCGCTACCGCCCCTTCCGCTGCCGGAAGCATCTGTCGTGCGGCCACTCGCCCTGCTGTCCTTCGCAAGCGCGGAAGCAGTCGTAGCAGGACCCTATCCAGTCCTGCTCCTGGCACTTCGCGTACTCGTTCATGCAGTAGCGCTTCCACTCCGGCAGGTCCTCCCGGGCCAACTCCTTGGCGACTCTGGCGCCGAAGAGGACTTCCTCTGCCTCGAAGTCCGTGGCCCCGCAGCGCGCGGGGTTGCCCGGGTGCGTCTTCACGCAGCAGCTCACCGTGGAGTCCTGGGGCCACACTGCGCCTGGGCCAGGTACACTGCGGTGACGCTGGGCTCGGCGGCGCTCGCCTGGGCATGGGCGCCGCCACCGCAGCCCGCCCCCACCAGCGCGAGTGCCGCCACGACCATGGCCACGAATCGGGTGTTCCGATTGTGCATGTATGTATGTCTATTATTGTTTTGGTTGAAATTCAATCCCTCGCAAGAGGGAGCCGGGGCCGCGCATGGAGGCCGACCCCGAGGCGCGGTGCGCCTAGGCGATGAGCGCGGGCAGCTCGTCGCCCGGCTTCGGCAGCAGATCCAGCACCTCCCCTTCCTTCGGCGCGAAGTCTGGCGAGTGGAAGCTGATGAAGATGGGCAGCGAGGCCGTGGCCTCCACGCTTGTCACCTCCGCCGTCGCCTCCGTGCCCTTGAGGCGCACGGTGTCCCCCTGGTGGACCTCGCGCAGGCCGCGCTCCACCGCCAGCGTGGCGCCTGCGCGCGCCCGGCGCCGCTCCCGCGGCGTCTTCGTCTTGTAGTTGGTGGGGCACGGCGCGGACATCGCACGCGCGGGCACGAGCGCCGAGGGTGTCGGTTCTACCTATCTCCCTGGCTGATGGCTTCCGTCGCGCCTGCCGCCCAGAGGATGCGGTCGCGGAAGCGAAGGGCCAGGAGCGCTAGAGGCACCACTCCTAGCTCTTCGAGGCCATCCCCGAGCCGGCAAACTCGGGTGCAACCATCCCTCCTGCAAACTACCTCCGACAGCAACGCCAGGCGAGGGCCTACCGGGTGATGTCATGGATGCCCCCAGCCATAACGTGGCGGCTCGGGCGCCGCGTGATCACCGTGCAGGTCCGGCGGAACTCCTGAAACGACAGAACTCCTTCTTCAGGTCCTGGAGGGGCGGGGATGGGACCTCAGTGGATGCGCGCCGGCGTCTCCTGTTCCCGCGCCGCCGGGTATGCGCGTGGCACGGCGGCCGGGGCCTTGGGCGCGTGGGCCACGCCCTCCTCGCGGTAGCGCCGCACCAGCGTTTCCAGGTGCCCGCTGTCCAGGGAGGTGTGGAGGGCCTGCGCGGCCTTTTGAAGCAGGGCCCGCTCGGGTTCGGTCACGGCGAGGTCCGCGGCGGCGAGCGCGTTCAAGGACTCCTGGAGGACTTCACGCGCGCTGGCCGGTGCCGAGCGCAGGCGTTGGAGCCACTCGGACTCGTCGTCCACGAAGCGCACCAGCGTCTCCCTGCGCCGCGCCGGGGTGAGCCGGGAGAGCTCGTGGGTGAGCACGGCGGACTCCTCCTCGCGGAGGCGGCCGTCGGAGACGAAGAGGAACCACGCGCTCTCCATCAGCAGGCTCTCGTTCCGCGGCGCCACCTCGCGCAGGGCCGCGTCGGCGTCCTCCAGCGCGCGGCGCAGCCGCACGTAGCGCAGCATGGAGTCGCCCAGCCGCCGGGTGCGCCGCCAGTTGTCCACGGAGGACGTCACCACGTTCAGGAAGGGCACGATGTTGCGCGCCACGCTGTCACCCAGCAGCTTCGCCCCCAGGTCCTCGCCCAGGTCTGTCGCCTTCGCTTGCGACAGGTGCTCCACGCGCTCCAGGCCGAGCGGGTCCTCTTCCTCGTCGTGCCCCCCGCCACGGAGGAGGGCGTAGAGTCGCGAGAAATCCGCGGGGTCCTCCGGGTCGAAGCGGATGTGGAAGGCGCTGGCCAGGTCGCACGCCAGCCGCAGGTGGATGCGGGCCCGCACGATCATCTCCGCCGTGACGACAATCCCCGATGCGGGAAGGGCCACCATCAACCCGACGACGCCCGCGTCCGCCGAGGCCGCGGTGATGCCGGTGGTGACCGAGCCACTCCCCGCGCCGGTGAGGAAGGCCGCCTCGCAGGCCTGCCGGATGAGGGTTTCGGTGGTGGCAGCGCCCGTCCCCTTCGCCGCTGCGACCGCGTGCAGCCGGTGCGTGTCGTAGTGCCGCAGGTAGATGGACAGCAGCTGGGTGAACCAGCGCCCCGTGCGCAGGTCCCTGGGGGACAGCTCCTGCAGCAGCGCCCTCGTCAGCTGCCAGGAACGCAGGAGGACCGCCGCGCCTTCCTCGCGCTCCCGTGGGACGACTTCCAGTGTCTCCGTCATGGTCCCTCCCCGCGGACTCGCAGCCGCGGAGTGGGAGACCATGCATTCACGTGTGGCATGGCCTCGCGGAACGATGGACACGCGGAGCATGGGAAGGACAGGAGCCCTCTTGGGCGTAGCGGGCGGGAGCAGGGCGGGAGGTGGGGGAGTCTGACGGTCAGCCCATGAGTCGCACGCCGGGCCGGCGCGGAAGCCATTCATCTCCAGCAGACACACGCCAGCCCCGCCCAGCCGCTTTCCCAGGAGGGGCGCGGCAGGGGCCTGGCTGTCTTGGCTGGCTGTGGCGGCTTGTGCTTCAACACCCGTGCTCTGGGGCGGCCCTCGCGCAGGGGCCAGGTGCGCACCCATCGGTCGGGGCAACCCCAGGCGCTCCAGAATCGTTCTCGCCCCTCCTGCTCCCTTCACGTACGCCAACACCCGTCGCCTGCCTCCACACCTCAAGCACGCGAACACATCCAGGGCGAACGTCCTGCGCAGCAGCCCGGCCCAGTCCAAACGGGGGGCGCTCCTTCCTCGGCTCCTCCTCCGTCCCGGTAAAGGCGGGGCTCTCCTCCTCCAGCCCCGGCTCCGCCCCTGCTTGAGGGAGCGTGGCCTTCCGGCGCCAGGGCAAGGACCTACTGGTGTAGCTGGCCTCGGGCGGCGTGGGCCGCGTGGACCTGGGCTCGCTGTTCGCGGCCTACCAGGAGGCCCCGGGGGACCCAAGGCCTCATCGCGCACGTAGAGGCGCTGGCCGCGAGGCTGGGCGGCCTGTCGTCGGGCGTGGAGCCCACGGGCGTGTCCCTGGACGCGCTGCGCCCCGTGCTGCGGCCCGCGGGCTTCGTGGCCGGTGCCCAGGGCGCGCTGTTCCGGCCGGGGCCGGCGGGCTGGAGGTGTTCTACGTCCTGGAGGACGCGGAGTTCGTGCGCTACCTGCCGGCCTCCTCGCCGGGCGAGTCCCGGCTGACGCTCGAAACCGTGGACGCTTCGGCCTGGCACAACCTGGAGATGCGCCCCGCGGACGTGCGGCCCGTCGTCGTGGACCAGAGAGTGGTGCGGCTGGCGGAGGTGTTCTCCGGCGTCTGAGGGGTGGTTGGCGGGGACGGACACGACGGCGCCGGCTGCTCACCCAGGCGCAGCGGCGCAGGCTGGACGCTGCGACGGGTGGAGGCCCTCTGCGCGTGAGCCTAGGCCGACGGGAGATGGCGCTCTTGGTCCGCGAACAGGACGCGGAGTCGGCGCGGTTACTCGCTTCGCTGGGACACGCGTCGGACGGCGTGCCCGGGATGTTCCTACTGGATGCCACCCTGGTGCGAGGGGAGTGAAGCGGGTTGGACGAGGCCGTCCTTCGCTGCTTCCGCCTTATCGGCTAGGCCCTCCAGGATGGGACCACTGATGCGGTCGGGAAAGTTCGGAGGGAGGGCCGCGCGCACCTTTTCGATGACTTCAGGCGTCCGCTCGATCAGCTCCGCGAAGAGCTTGGGTGCCGCCGCCATGCCGCATTTGCGCGCGGTTTCGAGCCAGTGCGACACGTGGATCTCTTTCCATTTGTAGTGCCGGTTCCTGCCGATGACGGCCATCGCCATCGTCACCTTGTGCTGCGAAACCTGGGTTTGCCTTCGTCCCAGATAGGGATGCACGGAGATGACGTCGTACATCGGCGTCAGCCGAAAGCGCCCCTCTGGCTCGATGAACACACTGAAGTTCTTGGCATGGCCGTCGGTGGCGCACATCAGCCAGAAAAGGAACTGGGTCTTGAGGAAGTCCTCGCGGTCCCGCAGGGCTTCATTCGAGCCTTGCAAGAGTTCCATGATCTTGAGGATGCCGGGGCCACCTTCTTTCTCGTATTTCTTGCCGGGTGGAGTCTTGGTGGCCTGGCAGAAATCCTCCTGGGGGAGTCGCAGGAACCATTCGCCGTTTGAAGACAGTTTTCGGTCGAAGCGCGTCACGACCAGGACCTGCTGCCCCGCGAAGGTCATGATCCGCGAGTCCGCGCAGGGGATCCCGTATTGACGCAGGAGCTGGGCACACAGCCACTCGTTCTCGACGGAATTGAATACATCGACTTCGAATTCGGAGGCGGGAATGGGCAGCTTGAAGATGTGGGTCGTGGGGGTGGTTCCCTCGGGCACGCACCAGGCGTTGTCGTGCCAGAGCAGCGCGGTCTTCTCCTGCGCACCCGCGAGGGAGATCCGGAAGTCGTCGTCCTGTGCGAGCAGGTTGGGGGCTCTCACCTGGGCGAGGAGTTTCGCGATGTCGGCATCCGCGATCTTTCGTCCCTGGATATCACGGATGTCAGGAGGGGCGGCGTCGGGCCTGAGGAGTTGAATTGCTCCAACGCAGTCGCGGCCCATCTCTTCCAGTAGATCGAAGGGTGAAGTCGATGCGGTGCCGAAACGGGAACTCATCCGCCGACGGATCTCGTCACTGTCCGGCAGGAGGTTGTCGAAAAAGGGCTGGACGACATCCGTCCGATACGGCTCATCGGAAGGACGCAGTGGCATGGACAGGGACAGTGGTCGGGCCCGAGGCGACAGGAGCCAGTCCTTGTCGTAGTTGAATTGGTGCTCTCCTCGATGGATCGTCCAGACGCCGACCCGTTCGCCATTCATCCAAACGTCGAGAGCGCGGCTCTTTGAGGGGCGTGCCACGTGCTACCACTCCGAAGAGGGGGGCCGGCTTCGCCGATCGTGCAGGACGAGTTCGACGTTCAAGCCCGCGAGGATGCGGAACAGGCGCTCGACTCCGATTCGCTCCGGGTGGGTTTCCGCGAAGGAAATCGCGCTTTGAGCAAGGCCGGTTCGATGCGCCAAGTCACCTTGGGTCATGTCCTGCTCCCGACGGTAACCTTTGAGGATCGCGCCGAGTTGCTCGGGGGTATGGACTGGATAGGGGCGCATGACTTCTCCGGCGAGATATACCGTTTAGCGGATATTTTCCCATTATCTGCCCGAGCGGATATTTTCCCATTATCTGCCCGAGCGGATATTTTCCCATTATCTGCCCGAGCAGATATTTCTCCACTTAAACGCCCCCGGAAGCCATCACCCCGAAGTTCCGGCGGGGAACTTCTCCACGAAGCGCACCTCCCTGAAACCCAGAGTGAGGAGCAGCCCTCGGAGCGCTCGCTCCGCCGACCGCCTTACCTTCTCCCTCAGCCGAGGGTCCTGCCGCACCTCCTGCTCGAAGGTAAGGCGGGCCTTCTCCCTCCGCTGTGCCGGCTGCGCGCTGTCCAGGGTGAAGTCGACGATCTCCGTTTCTCCTGGCCTCAGCACCACTGTTACCTGGAACGGGGGCAGGAGCACGTCCACGCGCGTGCCCACCGGGCGCAGGTGGCTCGAATCGAAGCGCTGGAAGTCGAAGCCTAGGCGTGCGTCCGCGAAGACGATGGCGCGCCCGTGCGGGTTCTGGCGCGTGTAGCTGATCCAGAGCAGCACATCCTTCCACAGCGCGTCCGTGGCCTGGGCTCCGGCGTGAACGTCACCCTCTTGTAGAGGGACGCGTCCAGCGTCTCCAGCTGCGCCACCTCACGCATCTGCTCCACCACCGTCGCCGAGTCCGACAGCTGGGGAGACACCGGACGCAGCAGCACCCAGACCACCAGCGCGCCCAGCGCGGCTGCGGCCAGGACGGGGAGGGCTCGCGTGAGGACGTTCGCCATTGAGGGTGAATCTACCTGCTTCCGTGACGAGGGCGCCCTGGGGCAGCGTGTCGGCCCGGGCTCCTGGAGGGCGCCTGGGGAAGGTGTCGACACTCGTGGAGTTGACACGGACGCGGAGGTGGAGGCCCTGGGTGTCAAGGCTCGGCCAATCAGGTCGCTGTTCGGTCCGGCCAATCAGGTCCGGACGTGAGGAGCCCGGGAAGCGTGACGGCGTGGACCGCGCGGGTTCGGCCAAACCGGTCCGGCAGGGGCTCCGCCA
>NZ_RAWP01000010.1:0-153447 GCF_003668935.1 Corallococcus sp. AB032C
AATGTCGGAGGGGTCACACCCGTTCCCATCCCGAACACGGAAGTTAAGCCCTCCAGAGCCGATGGTACTCCGCGGGAAACCGCGTGGGAGAGTAGGTCGCTGCCGGATTCTTTTTGAAAGCCCCTGGCGCCGCAAGGCGCCAGGGGCTTTGTCTTTGCGGGCTTGTGTCACGGGTTTCGGGCACACGTCTCTTCGTGGATTGATCCGACGGGATGCGAACGTACAGCCGCCTGGCTTTGAGGCTGGCCTGACCCTGGCTGCTTTGCTTGAGTGGCGCTCCTTCCCCCCTCTCTGGACAGGAGCCTCTCGCATGCATCTGCTTCGAATCTACGCCGCTGGTCTGTTCGCATTGGGGCTCCTGCTGGCGCCCGCGGAGTCCAAGGCGCAGCAGTCCGGCGTCCGCCTGGGCGTGGGCGCGGACTACTGGGTGGACACCAGCGCCGCGTTCAACTTCACGCTGGGCGTTGAAGGGCATGTGGCGGGTCCACTCTTCGTGGGTGCCCGGTTCGGCGCGGTGCTCGTCACGGACGGCAACATCATCGGCGTTCCGTTGGACATCTCGCTTCGCGCGACGGTGGGCCGGAACGTCTACATCGAGGGGCTCGCCGGCCCGTGGATCTTCTTCAAGGGCGACACCTTCAAGGCCCATGCTGCGTTTGGCTTTGGCCTCCAGGGCAAGGCCGCGAGCATCGGCATCGAGGTGGGCTACCTCGATCCGAATCCCATCATCGGCCTGCGGCTGGGCTACAAGTTCTGAGGTCCTGGCTCAGTAGTGCGGTGGCCGCTCCTGTTGGCGGGCGTCCACCAGGCCCGGCTCGGCGTCCAGCTTGCGCTTGAGCTGGTCCAGCTCCACCCGGAGCGCGTCGATGACGCGACCCTGCTGGTAGAGCACGTCGTTCAGCTCCTGCAGCAGCTCCTGCTGCTGCGTGTAGCGGATTTCCAGCTCGACCAGGCGCTTGTCTTCCATTGCCGTCTTCTCCGCTTGGGGACCGTGCCCCATGAATACCCTTGAATACCTGCAGCGCGCCCGCGAGCTGCTTGGACGCGGACAGCCCGAGTTGGCGGAGTCCGCGCTGAGTGATGCCATCGATGCGGCCGTGGCGGCGGAGGACCTGGTCCTCCTCACCCAGGCACGGTTCGCGCTGGGGGAGTTGCTCTTCCAGCAGGGCCGGGATGAAGAGGCAATCCCCTTCCTCCAGGCGGTGGTGCGCACCGAACGGGCCGACGGGTCCGTGGACGCGCCGGTCATCGCCTCTGCGCGGATGCTGCGCCAGATTCGGGGGCAGGAGCCGCGTTGAGCGTCTCCTGTGCCTCAGGGCAGCCGGCACTGCTCCCGGATGGCGTCCATTCGCTGTGGGAAGCGCCGCTCCAGGTCCGTCCGCGTCTGGCGTGCTCCCTCGAACTTCCCCGCCTTCAGCTGGAGGGTGCAGAGGGTGCCCAGGGCCCGCGTGTCGGACACGTTCAGCCGGTCCGCCTGACGCAGGGCCTCCTCGGCGGCGGTCTCGTTCCCCAACTGGAACCAGGCGATGCCCAACTGGAAGTGGCCTTCCGTGAGCTTCGGGTCCTTCTGCACCGCCTGCTGCAACAGCCCCACGGCTTCGCGGCTCCGGCCATTTCTGGTCAGCACCAGTCCCTGTTCCACCAGGAGCCGGGCCGTGGGGACCTTGCCCTCCAGGGAGGTGAAGACCTTCAGGGCGTCCTCGGGCCTGCCCATCCGGCTGAGCAGCCGGCCGTAGCGCAGGCCGATGAGGGGATCTCCTGGAGTGCGACTGTAGGCTCGGGACAGGGCCTCCGTGGCGCCGCCGACATCGCCCTTCGCCTCGCTCAGGTCCGCCCAGAGCAGCTCCGGCCGTGGGTCCGCCGGCGCGAGCTTCCGTGCCTTCTCGAGCGACTGGTCCACGCAGCGGGACATCCGCTCCCGGTCGCAGATGCGCGCGAGCAGGAGCTGGGTCTCCAGGGCATTCGGGTCCCTCCGCTCGGCTTCCAGGGCCAGGTCGTGCGCTTCCGCGGGGGCTCCTTCGCGCAGGAGCTCGGCCGCCTCGCGCAGGTCCGCCGCCGTTGCCTTGTCGTTGTGCTTCAGGGGCACTAGGAACCGCAGGCGGCCCTCCACGTTCTCCGTGGCCCTCGCGATGGCCAGTTCCTGCTCGGGCATGTCGCGGGGCAGGAGCAGGGGGATGACGTGAATGGCGAGCGCCGCCCCGCAGACCCAGAGGACGCCCCGGAGCCCCTGGGGCCGGCGGCGGCCGCTCCGCTCCTCCGGTTCGTTCGCTGGGTCGCTCATGGGGCGTTTCTAGACGGCCCGGAGGTGTGGGCGCAGCCCCGACGGCAGTTCCAGCTCGCAGCTCCAGCAGAGTTCGAAGTTGGCGGGGTTCTCCTCGCCACAGCGTGGACACGTCACCGAACGGTTGGCGGCCTCCTGGTTGGCCTGGAGCTCCGCGAGGACCTGGCGCCCGGCTTCCAGCTCCTGCGGCCACAGCCACAGCTCCACCCAGGCCTCGGTGCTGGGGATCTCTCCGCTCAGCGGGACCAGGGACTCACCGCGGATGTCGACCGAGAGCCCGGCCGATTCCAGGGCCCCCGCCAGCATCCGTGCCTCTCCAACCGTGCGGTGCACGGAGAACTGCACGCGCTTCATGCTTCTTGTCTGTCAGAACCGGGCCTCCAGGGCAACCGGCCCCGGCTGCTCCCCTGCTGTGCCCCGGCAGGCGCGGCCCTCACGGACCGTGCGGCCTCGGTCATTCATCGTGACGGAGTTGGTGCGGAAGGACGGCGTGGGCATGGCGAGGGGCTCGCGCGTGGAGCTCCGCCGACAGCAGGGCGTCCAGCTCCGCGAGCAGGCGATCATACCCACCTCCCTTCGCGGGCAGCCGCTCGGTGGCGAGCCTCAACCGGGGCGTCTCCTCGTCCTCGAAGGCCAGGGTCACCGCCAGGATGTCCGGGCTTCCTGCTTGGGGCGCGAGGGTGGCGGGTTCGGGCTCCTGCTGCAGGGGTTCCAGCAACGGGGCCAGGCGGTGGATCTCCTCTGGCGTCAGGTCCCGCTCCACCACCGGTTCGCCCTGTTCAAGGACTCGCAGGTGCTTGAGGCCTTCCACTCGCAGCGCCTGCGCCCCGGTGTTCGTCTGGCCACTGCGTTCGTAGGTCACGGTCTTCACGCGCCGCACCTCCCCGGAGTCAAGGAGTAGGCACTCGCATCCTCCCTGGCATCCAGAGGAGACCGCGGCGAGCGTTCCCTGGACGGGGAGGGCAGGCCGAGCGACCGGTGCTGGACACCAGGCAGCGCCTGCTGGGCCCCTGCGCTTCCCGGGGGCGTCTCCCTACCGTGCCTTCCGTCCGGGCGCCCATGTCCGGACACACGGAGGACGCCGCACGATGAGCAAGCACAAGACCCCGAGCCCGAATGATCAGCGCTCCAACACGAAGAACCCCGAGCGCCCGGAGCACAAGTCCGCCCAGGACAACCGCTCCAACCAGATGAACCCGAACCGTCCTCCGAACCCGCCGTCCAACATGCCGTCGCACGGCGGTGGGGGCATGACGGGCGGGGATGATTCCTCGAAGCGCTGAGTGAAACGGGAGAGGCCGGCCGCGCGTTCGGGCCGGCCCCTCCGGGGGCGTTGTCCTAGCGGACGCGCGGCGAGCACTCGCCTTCGCCGCGGTAGTGGCCCACCGTGCGCACGAGCGCCGTCACGAAGTCGCGCAGCGTCCGCACGCTGCCCGCGCCTCCCGTGCCGTACTGGTCCGAGGGCAGAGTCGTCAGGTTCACCAGTCCCAGTTCATCCAGCGTGATTTCACCGTCCGGGCCGACGATGCCCGTGCTGTCCGCCGCGGCGATGGCGTCGAAGCGCATCTTCGCATCCGGCGATTGGAGGTCGTCGAAGAACAAGTGGTCGCCGTGGATGGTGAGCTGCACCGTCTCCGTGCTGCCCTTGGGTACCGTGACGCCGTTGCCGATGTCCTCGTTCTCGCAGTGTTCGTAGGTCGTGTTGGTCGCGAAGCCCCAGTGGAAGCTCTTGGTCGCCGCGCCCTTGGTGGCCGTGCCCTCGACGTAGACGGACCACCCTTCGGTGTTCATCCGCGTCACGTCCTCCATGTCCGCGTTGCCTGCGGTGGCGTCCGTGGCGGGGGCGATGGCGTAGCTCACCTCGTCCCATTCCTCGGCGGCCAGGTCGCTGAACTTCGCGACGTCCACGGGGCCCGGACGGTGCACGTCGTAGACCTTCGCGGCCGTCTGCTCGGCGGCGGTCTCTCCCTCGTGGTTGGCGACCTTCACCTCGCTCAGCTTCACGAGGAACTTGGTGTACTTCACCGTCCAGCCGTCCTCGAAGGCGCTGGCGGGGATCTCCTTCTCGATGAAGTCCTCCCCGTACGCGGTGAACGTCACGTTGCCTTGACCCGACGAGCAGGCGACCAGGGCCAGGCAGGACACTCCCATCAGCCAATGCTTCTTCATTCCGCTGCTCCTTCCACCCACGTCACGACGTAGGCGCTGGTGTCTTCCACGCCGCGCACCAGGCCGTTCTGGGCCTGGCTGTTGGCGGGGAAGGTGGAAACGCCAGCCGCGTCCGGAAGCGACGCGGTGGCGAAGTCGATGCGGTCCATCCATGTCCCCAGATCCACTGCGATGCGCACGAAGCCGGCCTCCTTCTGGAGGTCGCGCTCGAAGCGCACGCCTTCGATGGCCTTGGGCAGATCCACCGTCGCGTCGAAGCGCACCGTGGCTCCGGACGTGTGGGTCGCGGTGCCTCGCACGTGGGCCTGGTGGCCTCCGAGGATGTTCTGCGCGTCCGTGGCAGCCGTGGGCGTCACGAGCGTCAGCTCCAGTGAGCCGTACGAACCCGTGACGGCGTTGGCGTCACCCAGGTTGCCTCCCGCGAGCAGATCCACGGTGCGGGCGTTGAGTACCTCTCCCAATGCATCCCCGGGGACATAGTGGCCAGGGTGCGCGTGCGCGGTGCCTCCGATGAGCGAGTACCATTCGAAGCGGGGGAGGCGTTGCGACAGCAGCACTCGGCCCTCGAAGAAGCGCACCGAGCCCACGGAGAGCTGCGCGGCTTCGGGCGTCACCGTCCAGCCGTACTCGTTGGGTGCCGTGGGCGCTGTCGCCGTCATCGTCACGGCGAAGGTGCGGCGCTCGGCTTCGGTCTTGCCTCCGCAGCCCAGGCTCATCAGGGCCACGGTCAAGGCCAGTGCAATCGGGTTCATCACAGGTGGACCTCCAGGGTGAGCGAGGCCACGCGTGGCGCCCCCGCGGTGAAATGTCTGGCTGGAACGAGGCTCGGCTGGGCGGTGGGGTCGAAGCGCGAGCTGTAGACGAACTCGCCGTCGCGCCAGCGCGTGTTGAGCAGGTTCTTCACGTCGAGCCGCAGCGCGAGTGCTCCCCTGCGCAGCGCGGCCTGCACGTCCGCGAGGAACACGGTGTGGCTGTGTTCGTCGTAGGGCAGGGGCCTGGGGCCGATGAGCGTGAGGCCCGTGCCCAGCGACAGCACGGAGCCGATGCCGGGCAGCGGCTTCTCCCAACCGATGTCCGCTCGGGCGACCAGCGGCGCGAAGTAGGGGAGCTTCGCGTCCGTCTTCGTCACCGTCGCGTTCGCCACCGTGGCGCTCAGCGCGGCCGTGACGCCTTCGAGCGGACGCGCCTGCAGGGACGCGGAGATGCCGGTGCGCAGCGTCTCTCCCGTGAAGACGGTGGTGCCCACCGTGTGGTCGAAGAAGAAGTCGTCCGACACCTGCGAGCCGAAGGCGCTCGCCTGGATGGACAGACGTTCTCCGTCCTTCCTCGTGCCCAGTTCCGCGCCGTGCACGTTGACGAAGGGGGCTTGTTCTCCTTCCGCGAGGCTTCGCGCCTGCGGGGAACGGAAGCCGTCTCCGTAACTGGCGAAGAGGGCCCAGGTGTCCGTGAGCGCGTATTCGACGCCGGCCTTCGCGCCCCAGTGCACACCGAAGGCGCTGCGCGAGTAGCCCTGCCCGTCGTAGTAGCGCGGGTCTCGGAAGGCGAGCGCGTCGAAGACCTCCACGCCCAGCGCGTCCGCGCGGCCTCCCAGCCGGAAGGCCCAGCGGCCCACGGGGAGCCTGGCTTCGGCGTAACCCCAGACGTCCGTCTGCGTGATGTCCGCGTCTACTTCGCCCGCGAAGAAGGTGCCGTCCGTCTCGCGGTAACGGTGTTGCGTCTGGTGGATGCCGTCGCGCCTTCCTCCCAGGCCGAGCTCCAGCGCTACGGGGCGGTCGAAGAGCGTGACCTGGCGGCGGTGCTCGGCTCGCAGGCCCAGCGTGGAGCCGTCGTGGGTCTGCTCCAGGCCGTCGCCCCGGTCGTCCACCCGGTAGCCCGTGAAGTTGTTGCGCAGGCGCAGGTCCGAGCGGATTCCGAAGGCCTCCAGGCGCGTGCGCGCGGTGCCCTCGCGCGGGAGGTCCACGCCGATGAGCAGCTGGTGCCTGGAGACCGTGCCTCCCTGCCGGTCGAAGGAGCCGGAGTAGAAGGTGCGACGCCCGGCTTCGAGGTCGTCCTCGCGCACCACTCCGGGTGAGTCGAAGCGCGTGACGTAGCTTCCTCCCAGGATTCGCGCGCTCAGGCCGTGGCCCAGGTCCAGGTCCGCCTGGGCGAGCAGGGTGGCCCGGCCGTAGCCTCGCTGGGGCCCGAAGCCGTCGCTCTCTCCGATTTCCGCCGCCGCGAAGGTGCCGGGGTCCTCGCCCGGGCGGACCGTCACGACGAGCCGGCGCGTGTTGAACTGGCCCAGCGTGCCGGCGAACTCCACGCCCTTTTCACGCGCGCCCAGGTCCATGCGCACCGTTCCTGCTACCGCGAAGTCCCCCTGGAACGCGCGGTAGGAGCCCTCCGTCACCTCCAGCGATTGGACGAGCTCCGGGATGATGAAGTTGGTGTCCGCGTAGCCCAGCGCGTGGATGTGGCTCACCTCGTTCACCGGCAGGCCTCCGACGTTCAGCTCCACGTCCTGGCCGTGGAGCGCGTCGAAGCCTCGGAGGAAGAGCTGCTGCGCCTTGCCTTCGCCGCTGTGCTGCGAGGCCACCAGGCCCGGGACCACGCGGAGCACGTCCGTCGCGTTCATTCGCGGTGCCGTGTCGAGGATGTCCCGGCCGAGGGTGACTTCGGCGGCGCTCTGGGCCGGACGCGTGCCTCGCACCACCGTGGACCGCTGCTTCCCGGTGGCTTCCGTGGGTGGCGTGGCGGCGGGGGCTTCCGGAGACTGCTGCTCGGGAAGGGGCGCGCCGGGTTCATTCGGGGCTGGGGCCTGTTGTGTTTCGGGTTGCTTCTGTTGCTGCGTGGCTTCTGTTGCCGCGTGGCCGGTGTCTTCCGGGCGCGGCCCTTCTTGTGCGGCGGGCATGACCGAGGGAAGGCACGTCGAGAGCGTGGCGAACGCGATGAGCAACATGGTCACGGTGGGGACGACACGAGGAGACGACGGCACGTCCCCGGCTCGCGTCGGGACGCGTTCCGGGGCGTGCGGGTTGAAAGACAGACGGGGCTCGAGGACACACGCTCACGCAGGCCCGTGTCTGGCCTGGGCCAGACGGTCCGCATGCTCGCGAGTCATCCTTCCGGAAGTCCGAAGGGGGCTATGGGCCCTGCGGCATCGCCGCGGACCGCAACCGCTGACCCGGTGACCACTCCGGGCTTCGCTCCGGCTCCACGCGCCAGGACACCCAGCGCAACTTCGGCGGCACGAACACCGTCCAGCTCGCCGCCACCGCCAGCAGGTGCTCCACCGAGCCCGTCAGATGCTGGTGGCCATGGCCCCGCTTCGCTCCGTCCGGCGTAGCCTGCTCGGACTCCGTCGGACACGCGGCCCGGGTCGCGTCACATGCGGCCTGAGTTCGGTGGACGTGGGTGCTGACGCCGTGCTCGTGGCGCCCCAGGCCTCCGCCGTGTCCCACCACCGCGTGCAGCACCGGCGCCACCGCGAGCCCGTACACCAGGACCCACAGTCCCAGGAACGCCAGGTCTCGTCGGTCTCGGGTGTCCCACACGGCGGTTCGGTGTACGGCGGCGGAGCGTCCAGGACGGGGGAGGTGAGGCGGCTGCCTGCCTATCCGTCCTCCCCCCGACACGCAAGGTGGCCTCCGCCGCCCGCTGCCAGACAGTTCCTTGCCGCCCAGTCCCATGACCCCGTGGACCGCTTGACGCATTGCATCGGAATCCGCTGCGGCCACAGACTTCCCGTCATAGACTCGTCACGTGCGTTCCGAATCCGCCGCTCTTCGTTCCCTGCCTGCCTCTACCGAGGTTCCTGCCCCGCCCTCGCGCGCCGACCGTCTGCGTGCGCTGGGGAGTGAGTCGTTCGACCTGCTCGTCATTGGCGGCGGGGTGACGGGGGCGGGTGCTGCTCGGGACGCGGCGCTGCGGGGCCTGAAGGTGGCCCTGGTGGAGCGCGAGGACTTCGCCAGCGGGACGTCCAGCCGCTCGTCGCGCCTCATCCACGGTGGCCTGCGCTACCTGGAGCATGGCCACCTGGGTCTCGTCTTCGAGTCGAGCATCGAGCGGCGCCGCCTGCTCCACCTGGCGCCTCACCTGGTGCGCCCGCTGGCCTTCATCTGGCCCGTCTACGAAGGGGCTCGCGTGCCGCGCTGGAAGCTCAACGCGGGCCTGATGCTGTACGACGCCCTGTCCCTGTTCCGGAACGTGAAGGCGTATCAGCGCCTGTCGCTCAAGCAGCTGGTGGAGGCCGAGCCCGGCATCCGCTCCGAGGGGCTCAAGGGCGGCGCCCGCTACTACGACGCGGCCACCGACGATGCTCGCCTCACGCTGGCCAACGCGCTGGGCGCGAGCGAGGCCGGCGCGGTGGTGCTCAACCACGCCTCCGTGAAGCGGCTGGTGCTGGAGGACGGCAAGGTGAAGGGCGCGGTGGTGGTGGATCACCTCACCGGCCTGGAGCACACCGTGCACGCTCGCGCCGTCGTCAACGCGACCGGGCCCTGGAGCGATGAGATCCGCCGGCTGGACTCGCAGCAGGAGCGCACGGGGCCCGCGGTGCGCGGCAGCAAGGGCGTGCACATCGCCGTGCCCCGCTCGCGGCTGAACATCGGGGACGCGCTCACGCTCCTGTCGCCCGTGGATGGCCGCGTGATGTTCATCCTGCCCGCGGATGCGTTCACCCTCATCGGCACGACGGAGACCGCCACCCGCGCCCACCCGGCCGAGGTGCGCGCGAGCGAGGCGGACGTGGCCTACCTGCTCTCCTCCGCCAACGCCTTCTTCCCCGAGGCGAACCTCACCCGCGAGGACATGGTCAGCGCCTGGGCCGGCATCCGCCCGCTTGCGGCGAGCGGCTACCACGGCAACAGCGACGCGGGCAGCGCCAGCCGCGAGCACTCCATCGACGTCAGCCCGTCCGGCGTGCTGGCCATCAGCGGCGGCAAGCTCACCACCTTCCGGGTCATGGCCCGCGACGTGGTCAACGCCGTGGAGCGCCACCTGTCCCGCCCGCACAAGAAGCCCGTCACCCACGAGCAGCCCCTGCCGGGCGGCGACATCCTCAAGCTGGACGCGGAGCTCGCGGCGGCGAAGCAGGAGGTGGGGGATGCTGCCACGGGCGAACACCTGGTCCGCGCGTACGGCAGCCGCTGGCACGCCGTATGGGCGCTCACTCGCGAGTCGCCCGCGCTGGCCGAGCCGCTGGTGGAGGGCCTGCCCTACCGCCGCGCCGAGGCCGCCTGGGGCGTGTCCCATGAGATGGTCCAGACGCTGGCGGACCTGCTCATCCGCCGCCTCAAGGTCGCGTTCGAGACGCGCGACCAGGGCCGCGCCGCCGCCGTCCGCGCCGCGGAGGTGATGGCGCCTCGCCTGGGTTGGGACGCCGCGGAGACCGAGCGTCAGCTGGCGGCCTACGCCGTGGATGCACAGCGCATCTTCGGCGTGGATCCTTCCGACGCCTGACGTCCTGCCAGGTGGCCGGGCACGGTGCGTCATGCCGGGCCGGACGTCCTGCCGCGAACGAGGCGCTTCCCTCGCTGAGCGTTGAGCGCCTCACGATGGACCGGCACCGGATGGCCGTCGGGCGCACGACAGCCGCCCGAGCAGTCGTGCTGCGTCCATGCTTAAATCGTCTTGGGAACGGGAAGCAGGGTCGGCCCGTTCTTCCCGGCCCCCTTTTCGGGGGCGGCAGGTCACGGCGCGGTAATCCACGTTGGCCGGGCGAAGGAGATACACCCCATGAAGCGTTGGCTTTGGCTTGGGCTCGGGTTGTCCGGACTGGTGGCGAGCGGCTGTGGCAGCGACCCCGAACCCATCGATGTCCTGCCCCAGGTGTGTCCTGGCACCTCGGAGGTGTCGCTGCCGAAGCCGGGGGTCTCCCCGCTGAGCACGGACACGGCGCCGGACGGCGTCATCATCACCTACAAGCCGAAGGTGACCGCGAGCGCGCTGGCCGCGTCGGCGGACATCGCGGCGGCCGTGGAGCGCGAGGGCGGCACGGTGAAGCGCCGCATCCCGAACATGAACGTGGTGTCCGCACGGCTGTCGCCGGAGGCCATCTCCGCGCTGAAGCTCCACCCGGACGTGCTCTCCGTGACGCCCAATCGCCGCGTGCGCGCGCTGGGTCTGCCCACGCCCCCGCCGCTGGCGTCGTGGCAGGGCGCGTACAGCACGCAGGGGTCGGTGGGCGAGTACACGGAGGGGCTGAAGCTGATCCAGGCCCCGCAGGTGTGGGACGCGAACAACGACGGCGTCATCGACCCCGGCGCGCCCACGGGCGAGGGCGTGAAGGTGTGCGTCATCGACAGCGGCTGGGACAGCAAGCACCCGGAGCTGAAGGCGGCGTTCGTCATGGGCAAGGACTTCGTCGACGACGACGACGACCCGTCCGACCAGAGCGTGTCCCAGGGCGTGGTGACGGTGGGCGGCGGCCACGGCACGCACGTGTCCGCGACCATCCTGGCGCAGTTCGGCGCGGGCTCCGGCGCGCGCGTGGCGCCCGGGGAGGAGCCGAACGGCGTGGTGGGCGTGGCGCCGGGCGCGTCGCTGCTCGTCGCGCGCGTGCTGGACACGGACGGCGGCGGCCGCACGGATGACGTCATCGCGGCGGTGGACTGGTGCCATTCGCAAGGGGCGAGGGTTGCCTCGCTGTCGCTGGGCGCGCCGGATCCGTCAGAGACCGAGCAGCTCATGTTCGAGAAGGTCTGGGAGAACGGCAACGGGATGCTGTCCGTCGCGGCCAGCGGCAACGACGGCAAGCGCGGCATCGCGTATCCGGCCGCGTACCTGCCGTCGGTGATGGCGGTGGGCGCGGTGGACCTGCAGGGCGAGTACGCGCCCTTCTCGCAGTTCGGCCAGGAGCTGTCCGTGGTGGGGCCGGGTGTGAACGTGCTGAGCGCCACGGTGCTGGGGGCGGCGTCGCTGTCCTCGGTGACCGCGGCGTCGGCGCCCGTCACCTCGTCGCCGCTCACGTACACCGCGCAGGGCACGTACACGGGCCGGCTGGTCAACTGCGGCCTGGGCGCGGACCGCGCTGCGTGCGGTGAGACCGCCACCTGCGACGGCTTCGTCGCGTACGTGGACCGCGGCGACCTGTTCTTCGAGGAGAAGGCGCGCAACGTCATCCAGGCCGGCGCCCGCGCGGTCATCATCGGCAACAACGTGGCGGACGACGCGGAGGGCACCTTCACGCTGGGCTCCTCGAACTCGCACTGGGTGCCCACGGTGTCGGTGTCCATGGCGACCGGCGCGTCCCTCAAGAAGCTGCTGGGCCAGGATGTGACGGTGTCCATCACCGGCCTGGACTACCAGCGCGAGTCGGGTACCTCCATGGCCACCCCGCACGTGTCGGGCGTCGCCGCGCTGGTGTTCAGCGCCCGGCCGGACCTGAGCGCCGCGCACGTGCGCGCGGTGCTGGAGAAGACGGCGAAGGACGACAAGACGACGCCGGGCAAGGACGAGAAGTACGGGTATGGCCTGGTGCAGGCGGCCAAGGCCGTGGAGCTGGCGCGCACGCTGCCCCAGGGCGGCGGTCCGCTCCCGCTGCCGTAACCGCGCGCCTTCGCGCCCGTGGGCCTGACGCCCCCGCGTCCCTTCGTGGGACCGGGGGCGTTTCCTTTTCCCGAGCAGGCGCCGGGTCGTGGGTTGGCAGCCCGGGCGGGCATGCGAGCGCCAGTCCTCCGGGCGGGTGGTTCGCGCCGCGTGCGCATGCACCTTCCCAAGAAGGGAGGCACGCGGCGCATGAGGCGAGACACCTGGCTGGGATTGGGAATCGCGGGGCTGGCCTGCCTGCTGATGTGCGCCGGGACTCCATCCGGCGGCATGGAGGATGACGCGGCGTCCGAGGAGACTCCTGCTCCCGCGGGTGCGCGAGTCATCACGCCGCGGACTCCCTCGGCCACGCCGCAAGCTCCAGCGCCCGTGCAGCAACAGCAGCCTGGGACGGGCGGCTCCGGGACGAACACGCAGGCTCCCGCTGGGACGGCTCCTGGCGCCGCGCCCGCGCAGGGCACCGAGGCTGGGTCGGATCCGAACAGCCCCAGCGCGGAGCCGAGCCCGGAGGGGCAGACGACTCCTCCCAACCCGGGCCCGGAGACGAACTCGGGCACGGGGGGGACGGGCAACACGGGGACAGGGGCTCCCTCCACGGCGAAGCCCTCCGCTCCTGGCGCCTCGCAGGGCGTCGCGGTGGTGGATGCCATCTACCGGGGGAAGGTGCGCTCGGTGTCCGACACGGTGGTCGTCATCGACAACGATGGCTCACGCCTGCCGCTGGAGATCAGCACCCAGACGCGCGTCGTCCGCGACGGTGAGGACATCGGTGTGACGGAGCTCAAGGAGGGCGAGCGTGTGCGCGCCACCGTGAACCTGGTGGGCCGGAGCCACACGCGGGAGATCGCCGTGCTGACCGGCGCCGAGGCCCGACGCGACGCCGAGACTCAACGCCGCCGGTAGCCCGCGGCCCCTCCGTCAGCCGCATGGCCTGGTCCGCGTCTCCCGCACGATGACGGTCTACAACCGATACCGAACCCTGTTGCACAAGTTGGCCCTCGTCCGCGCCTGCGCGCCCGGCGGGGATTCACCCGAAGCGGATGCGCTGCTCGACACGATGGACGAGGTCTGGGACGCCCTGTCCGACGGCGAGCGCGCCGCCATGGAGCGCGAACGCGCCCGGTTGGCCTTGTCCGTGGACATGCGCGCCGTGCCCGCGTGAGGCCTTCGCGTCACTCCCGCACGGACCCCATGGGCGCACCCGTGGGCCCCTGGGGAAGGTGCGAGGACGGCCGTGACGGCGGCAGTCCCCGGCCCTGACGCTGACGCCACACCGCCCGCGTGTAGTCCACCACCGACGCCAGCGACAGCAGCGCGACGAGCGCCACGAGCGGCCGCACCAGCGGCGGGTAGAGCAGGACGCACAGCAACACCGCGAGCTGCAACGTCGTGACGACCTTGCCCAGCATCCGCGCCTTGAGCTCGACGGCCCGCATGTCCGGCCGCACCCTGGCGACGATGAAGCCGATGGCCGTGCCGATGTCCCGCAGGAGCAGCAGCGTCAGCTCCACGGGGTCGATGAGCCCGTCCAGCAGACACACGATGAAGGCCGTCACCATGAAGGCGCGGTCCGCCACCGGGTCGATGAGCGCTCCCATGCGCGTGGCCAGTCCCCGGTGCCGGGCAATCCAGCCGTCCAGGAAGTCCGTCGCCGCCGCCAGCACCACCAGGAAGGCCCTCATGCGCAGGTCCGACACCGCGATGAACACCGCGGCGAGCGGCAGTCGCGACAGGGACAGCGTATTGAGCAGCACGAGGCTTGCCCGACGGTGCATGGCTTTCAAAAGGTAGTGCTCGGCCCCCGGGGCGCACCTGCCCGGCATGGCGAGCGTCCAGCGAAGAACTCCTCCGGTGCCCTCGTGGATCCACGTTCAACGAAAGGACCCCGCGGCCCGCGTACGGTGTCCCAGGGCATGGCCCGGGATTTTCCCCGGCCTCCGTCCTCCTGGAGTCCGCCTCTTGAACGCGATGGGAACCTTCCGCCCCCTGCTGGCACTGGCCACCCTGCTCACCGTCGCGCTGCCGCTGGCGAGCTGTGAAGCGGCCGGACGGGCGAAGGTCGCGACCCGTGCTCCCACGGCGGAGGAGCGGACGCGCTACCCGTGGCTGCCAGCCTCCGCCCAGGTGCGCTCGCTGGAGGAGACCTTCGCGCCGCCGGAGGGCTACACGCGCATGCCCCTGGAGGCGGGCTCCTTTGGCGCCTGGTTGCGCGGACTGCCCCTGCGCTCCGATGGCTCCCCCGTGCGCGACTTCCAGGGCAATACCGTGCTGGCGGCCTCCGACTCCCGGCTGGCGGCGGTGGGGGAGCTGGACGTGGGCACCGCGAACCTCCAGCAGTGCGCGGACTCCATCCTGCGCCTTCACGCGGAGTGGCGCTGGGCGTCCGGCCAGTCGGAGCGCATCGCCTACCGCTTCACCAGCGGCCACCTGGCGTCCTGGCCCAAGTACGCGTCCGGGGAGCGGGCGCGCGTCTCCGGCTCGAAGGTGACGTGGGTGCCGGGGAGCGCGGCGGCGGACAGCTCGCGGGCGGCCTTCCGGAACTACCTGAACCTGCTCTTCACCTACGCAGGCACCCTGTCGATCCAAGCGGAAGGCTCCCGTCCCACGCGGGAGCAGCTGCGCCCCGGGGACTTCTTCGTCCTGGGCGGCAGCCCCGGCCACACGGTGCTCGTGCTGGACGTAGCCACCAACGCGAAGGGTGAACGGATGGCGCTCGTGGGCCAGGGCTTCACCCCCGCGCAGGACTTCCACGTCCTGGCGGGAAGGGACGGGGCCTGGTTCCCGCTGGAAGGGGAGAGCCTGGCGACGCCCTTCTGGGCGCCATTCCCCATGACGTCCCTGCGACGCCTGTCCTCGCCCTGATCGACTGGAAACCTGAAGCACCAACGAGGTGCAGCCTGGGGGACGGGCGCCCTCCTGGTGGGTCTCCTGGCGGACGGGAAGGCGTGAAACGGGCAACTCCCGAGGGTTCTTCTGGAATCGACGGGAGGCAGGAGGCAGGTTGCGGCGTGGAGTGTTGTCCTGCCGTCAACGGGCGACACACCGAAGCCGGGCCCGTCCCCCGCCGAGTGCCCGTCAGCCTAAAGGGAAGAGGAGCCCGTCCCCCGAGCCTCCACCATGTCCTCCGCCGCCGCATCCGTGCCCGCGTCTTCTCCCAGGGCCAGCATCCTCATTGTCGACGACACGCCCGGCCACCTCCTGGCGCTGGAGGGCATCCTCTTGCCCCTGGGGCAGCGGCTGGTGCGCGCCACCTCCGGACGCGAGGCCCTGCGGCGCGTGCTGGACGAGGACTTCGCCGCCGTCCTGATGGACATGAACCTGGGCGACATGACGGGCGTGGAGGTGCTGGGCCTCCTGCGCGAGCGCGAGCGCAGCCGGCGCACGCCCGTGCTGCTGATGACCGCGGGCGACGGCGACGAGAAGGAGTGGCTGGCGGCGTACGCGCACGGCGCGGTGGACTACCTGCGCAAGCCGCTGCGGCCTGAAATCCTCCTGGCGAAGGTGTCCATGTTCGTGGAGCTGCACCTGGCGCGCGAAGCCGTGCAGCGGCGCGAGGAGTCGCTGCGCGAGCGCGAGCGCGACGCCCTGGAGGCCGTCCACCGCGAGCGGCTGCACGCCTTCTTCATGCAGGCCCCGGTGGGCATCTCCATCACGCGCGGGCCGGACTTCGTCTTCGAGCTGGCGAACCCCTACTACGAGCTCCTGGTGGGCCGGCGGGTGACGCCGGGACAGGCGCTGCTGGACGCGTTCCCGGAGATGGCCTCGCAGCCGGAAATCATGGAGGTGCTGCGCGGGGTGGTGCGCACGAGGCAGCCCTTCGTGCGGCCGGAGTTCGAGGTGAAGCTGGTGCGCGACGGCCAGCCGGACTCCGTCTTCTTCAACGTCATCTACCACCCGATGGTGGAGGTGGACGGCACCGCGTCCGGCATCATCACCCTGGCCACCGACGTGACGGAGTTCGTGCGCGCGCGCCGGCACACGGAGGCGCTCACGCAGGACTTGCGAAAGCAGCAGGCCGCGCTGGCGGACAGCGAGCAGCGCCTGCGTCTGGCGCTGACGGCCACGGCGCTGGGCACCTTCGACATGGACGTGGTGACGGGCGAGCTCAGGTGGGATGCGCGCTGCAAGGCGCTCTTCGGCCTGCCGCCCGATTCGGAGTCGTCCTACGAGTTGTTCCTCGCGGGCCTGCACGTGGAGGACCGGGACGCCGTGCAGCGCGCGATCGCGCTCAGCTGGGACCCCACGGGCAAGGGCGACTACGACGTGGCCTACCGCACCGTGGGTTTGAAGGACGGCGTGGAGCGCTGGGTGCGCGCCACGGGCCGCACGCACTTCCAGGACGGCAAGCCGGTGCGCTTCGTGGGCACCGTGCAGGACATCACCGCTCGCAAGCGCGCCGACGCGGAGCGGGCCCGTCTGATGGCGGGCGAATTGCGCCGCACCGAGCAGCTTCGCGGCCTGTCGCGCGCGAGCCTGGCGCTCAACGCGGCGGGCAGCGTGCCGGCCATCCTGGAGCTCGTGACGCTCAAGGCGCGCAAGCTGATTGGCGCGAACCAGTCCTTCGTGCAGGTGGCGGACGGACGGGACGCGCCGACGCTCGGCTCGCTGTCCGCGGTGGAGCATGATCCGCAGGCGCCCGGCGCCGCCCAGGTGGGCGTGGACGAGCGCGGACTCTTCGCCCGGGTGTGCCAGGAGAACCGGCCGCTGCGCCTGACGCGCGCGGAGCTGCGTCAGCACGCGGCCTACACCGAAGCGCCCGCCGCGCCGCGGCCCGCGCTGCCCCTGAAGGGCTTCCTGGCGGTGCCGCTGGTGGGGCATGACGGCCGCAACCTGGGCCTGATGCAGGTGTCCGACAAGCTGGAGGGCGACTTCGACGCGGAGGACGAGACCATCGCCGTGCAGCTGGCGCAGATGGCCAGCGTGGCGCTGGAGAACGCGCGCCTGTACGAGACGGCGCAGGCGGAGCGGCGCAACCTGTTCGCGGTGCTCAAGCAGCTGCCCGCCGCCATCACCGTGCTGCGCGGGCCGGAGCTCGTCTTCGAGATGGCCAACGACCTGCGCCTGAAGCTCACCGGGGCCCGGCCGCTCCTGGGGCTGACCGTGCGCCAGGCGCTGCCGGAGCTGAACGACCAGGGGCAGGTGGCCCAGTTGGAGGAGGTCTACCGCACCGGCGAGACCTACCGCGGCCACGAGGTGCCCATGCGCCTGGGCCGTGACGTGGGGCAGGACGCGCCCGAGGGCTACTTCAACCTCACCTTCCAGCCGCTGCGCAACGCGGAGGGCAAGGTGGACGGCATCGTGTCCGTGTCCTGGGAGGTGACGGAGCAGGTGCTGGCGCGCCGGCGCATCGAGGCGCTGGCCGCGGAGCTGAAGGAGCGCGAGCAGCAGTTCCGCACGCTGGCGGACTCCATCCCGCAGCTGTCGTGGATGGCGGAGCCGGAGGGGCGCCTCTTCTGGTTCAACCAGCGCTGGTACGACTACACCGGCACGTCGCCCTCGCAGGTGGGGGAGAAGGACTGGAACGAGCTGATCGACCCGGAGGACGCCGGGCGCGTGCTGGAGCGCTTCAACGCGGCCCTGCGCGAGGGGACGCTGTGGGAGGACCAGTTCCGCCTGCGCCGCGCGGACGGCAGCTACCGCTGGTTCCTGTCGCGCGCCAGGCCCGTGCGGGACGGCGAGGGGCGCATCGTCCGCTGGTTCGGCACCAACACGGACATCGACGACGAGCGCCGCACGCTGGAGAGCCTCAAGCAGGCGGAGGAGGAGATCCGCCACCTCAACACGGGCCTGGAGAAGCGCGTGCGCGAGCGCACCGCCCAGCTCCAGGAGGCGAACAAGGAGCTGGAGTCCTTCAGCTACTCCGTGTCGCACGACCTGCGCGCGCCGCTGCGCCACATCACCGGCTTCGCGCAGTTGCTGGAGCGGCGGGCGGGCGCGAAGCTGGACGACGTGGCGAAGGGCTACCTCTCCACCATCGCGGGCGCGGCGAAGCAGGGCGGCACGCTGGTGGATGACCTGCTCGCGTTCAGCCGCATGGGCCGGGCGGAGCTGCGCCAGTCGCGGGTGGACCTGGGCCAGCTGGTGGAGGAGGCCCGGCGCGACCTGATGCCGGAGGCCACCGGGCGGCAGGTGGAGTGGCGGGTGGGAAGCCTGCCCACGGTGGAAGGCGACCCGTCGCTCCTGCGGCAGGTCATCCACAACCTGTTGGCGAACGCGCTGAAGTATACCCGCCCCAAGCCGGAGACCCTCATCGAGGTGGGGGCACGCGAGACGGAAGGCGAGGTCGCGGTGTGGGTGCGCGACAACGGCGTGGGCTTCGAGATGCAGTACGTGGATAAGTTGTTCGGCGTCTTCCAGCGCCTGCACACGGCCGAGGAGTTCGAGGGCACCGGTATCGGGCTCGCGAACGTGCGGCGCATCGTGTCTCGCCATGGAGGACGGACCTGGGCGGAGGGCGCCGTGGGGCAGGGCGCGTCCTTCACCTTCACCCTGCCCCGCGCTTCTCCCGTGGAGAAGAAAGTCGAGACGCACGCGTGATTGACCTCAAGCGGATCCTCCTGGTGGAAGACAGCGCCAACGACGTGGCGCTCACCCTGGCGGCGCTGGAAGAGGTGCACCTGGCCAACGAGGTGGTGGTGGTGCGCGACGGACAGCAAGCGCTGGACTACCTCTTCCGCAAGGGCGAGTACGCGAACCGGCAGGACGGCCACCCGGCGGTGGTGCTGTTGGATTTGAAGCTGCCGAAGGTGGACGGGCTGGAGGTGCTGGAGAAGGTGAAGGGCGCCCCGGAGCTGAAGGCGGTGCCGGTGGTGATGCTCACCTCGTCGCGCGAGGAGCGGGACCTGGCGCGCAGCTACGGCCTGGGCGTGAACGCCTACGTGGTGAAGCCCGTGGCCTTCCCGGACTTCGTGTCCGCGCTGCGCGAGCTGGGGCTGTTCTGGGCGGTGGTGAACCAGCCGCCTCCGGGCTCTCCCGGCACGACTGGAGCCCCCAAGTGAACGCACGCGGCGGTGCCGCGCGGGACCTGACGACTCTGCCTTCGATGGAACGGCCCCTGTCCATCCTCTTGCTGGAGGACAGCCCGCTGGACGCGCAGCTGGTGGCCGCGCAGCTGGAGGAGGGCGGGCTGCCTTCAACGCTGGAGTGCGTGCAGGCGCGGGCGGCCTTCGTCGCGGCGCTGGAGAAGGGGAGGTTCGACCTCATCCTGTCGGACTACAACGTGCCGGGCTTCGACGGGATGAGCGCGCTGGAGGCGGCGAAGGCCGTGTGTCCGGACACGCCGTTCCTCTTCGTGTCCGGCGCGCTGGGCGAGGACCGCGCCATCGAGCTGCTCAAGCGCGGCGCCACGGACTACGTGCTGAAGGACCGGCTGGAGCGGCTGGGCCCCAGCGTGCGGCGGGCGCTGCGCGAGGCGGAAGGGGTGCGGCTGCGCAAGCGCACGGAGGAGGCGCTGCGCCGCTCCGAGGAGCGCTACCAGCTGGTGGCGCACGCGAGCTTCGACGCCATCTGGGACCTGGATCTCCAGACGGACACGATGCACTGGATTGGCGACGCGACGGAGGAGGTCTTCGGCTTCCCCCTGGAAGAGGTGGACGCGGACGCGGCGTGGTGGCGCCGGCACATCCACGGCGAGGACCGCGAGCGGGTGCTGTCGGGGCTGCAGCGGGCGTTCGATTCGGACGAAGACCGGTGGCAGGACGAGTACCGCGTGCTGCGCAAGGACGGGGAGTACGCGTACGTGGCGGCGCAGGGCTCCATCCTGCGCGGAGCGAGCGGGAAGGCGCGGCGCATCGTGGGCGCCATGCGCGACATCACGGAGCGGCGGCGGGCGGAGGAGGAGCGGCAGAAGCTGGTGCACGAGGCGCAGGCGCGGGTGGAGTTCGAGCAGCAGCTCATTGGCATCGTCAGCCACGACCTGCGCAACCCACTGGGCGCCATCCTCACGGGCGCATCGCTGATGCTCCGGCGCGACGACATCCAGCCGTGGCACGCGAAGGCGGCGGCGCGCGTCCTGTCCGCGGCGGAGCGGGCCACGCGGATGATCCGCGACCTGTTGGACTTCACGCAGGCGCGCATGGGCGGCGGCATCCCGGTGCACGCGGCGCCGTGCGACTTCCACGCGCTCACGCTGCAGGTGGTGGAGGAGGCGCGCACGGCGCATCCGGAGCGCATCCTCCAGATGGAGCAGGTGGGGGACGGGCAGGGGGCGTGGGACTCCGACCGGATGGCGCAGGTGCTGTCCAACATCCTGGGCAACGCGCTGAAGTACAGCCCGGAGGACACGCCGGTGCGCGTGGAGAGCCGGGGCGAGCAGGACGCTGTCGTGGTGAACGTGCGCAATGGTGGGGACCCCATTCCCCCGGAGATGCTCCCGCGCATCTTCGAGCCGCTCCAGCGCGGCACGACGGCGGGGCGCTCCGAGCGCAGCATCGGGCTGGGGCTCTACATCGTCCGGCAGCTGGTGCTGGCGCACGGCGGGACGGTGGACGCGCGTTCGTCCGCGGCGGAGGGCACGGTGTTCACCGTGCGCCTGCCTCGGGTTCCTCCGAAGGAGCTGACCGTTCCGGCGCTGGAGTAGGGGGTTCGCGTGCCTGCCTGGAGGAGGACGGACTGGGGGGCCGGTGGCGGAGCCGCCTGGCTCCAGCAGGGGACCTGCGCCGGTTAGGATGCGGGGCTGGCCTCATCGTGGAGGATGGACGCATGTCGAAGCCGCTGGAAGTCGTGAACGCCGTGCTGAACGCGGGCTTCGATGGCCTGGGGCCGCTGTGCAGCGCGACGGGGCTGGCGGACGAGTACCTGCGGGACACGCGCTACGCGGACCACGAGGCGCGCATCAATTCGCTCATCCACTGGGAGACGGGGAAGCTGTTCACCACGGGCTTCCTGGCCGGACTGGGCGGCCTGCTCACCCTGCCGGTGTCGCTGCCCGCGGGCCTGGGCGTGTCGTGGATGGTGCAGGCGCGGCTGGTGGGTGCCATTGCTCGCATCCACGGGCATGACGTGGAGGAGGACCGCGTGCGGACCCTCACGCTGCTGGCCATCGTGGGGGACATTGGCAAGGAAGTGGTGAAGCAGGCCGGTATCGAAGTGAGCCAGCAGCTGGGCATGCGCGCGCTGGAGGCCGTGCCGATGCATGCGCTGAGCAGCATCAACCGCGCGGTGGGCTTCCGGCTGGTGAGCAAGGCGTCGCAGAAGGGCGTCGTGAACCTGTCGAAGGTGGTGCCGCTGGCCGGTGGGCTGGTGGGCGGCGCGGTGGATGCGCTCGCGTGCCGCGCGGTGGGGGCCACGGCCCGGCGGTTGTTCGCTCCAGGGCTTGGGGCCTTGGTGCCCGTGTCACCTGGATGACCGGGCGCGGGGCTTGTCGTTGACGGTGGGCCTTCGCGCTGGAGTCATCCGGGCGCATGGGCCGCCTCCTTGTCCTCCTCGTCGCGCTGGGCCTCGCTGTTGGAGGCTGCCGGCGCTCGTCCGAGGAGGCGGGCACGGGGGGCCGCACTCGCATCGTCTTCAAGTTCCAGCCGCTGTGGGGTGACCCGAAGCCGTTCCGTGAATTGCTGGCGCAGTACGAGCGCGCCAATCCGGACGTGGAGTTGGTGACCGAGGCGCTGCCGAATTCATCGGACCTGGCGCACCAGTTCTTCCTCACGTCGTTGCAGGGCAAGGCCACGGACTTCGACGTGCTGGTGGCGGACGTCGTCTGGGTGCCGGAGTTCGCTCGCGCGGGCTGGGTGGCGGACCTGTCCGAGGACTTCCCTCCCGAGCGCCTGCGCCAGGAGTTCCTGCCCGGACCGGTGGACGCCGTCGTGATGAACGGGCGCACGTACGCGGTGCCCTGGTACGTGGACGTGGGCGTCCTCTACTACCGCTCGGACCTGGTGCCTCGCGCGCCGCGCACCTACGAGGAGCTGCGGCGCTTCACTCGCGACGCGATGGCGAAGACGCCCGGCATCCAGGGCTATGTGTGGCAGGGGCGGCAGTACGAGGGCCTGACCTGCAACGTGTACGAGGCCATCTGGGGCCACGGCGGGCAATCGCTGGGGACGGACGGGCGCGTGCTCCTGGAGACGGAGGCCGCTCGCGAGGCGCTGGCGTACCTGCATGGGCTCATCGCGGACGGGTTGTCTCCTCCGACGGTCACGGGCTTCGGCGAGGAGGAGTCGCGGCGCGTGTTCCAGGAAGGCCGCGCGGTGTTCATGCGCAACTGGCCCTATGCGTGGAGCGAGGCGCAGGCGGAGGGCTCTCCCATCCGGGGCAAGGTGGGCATCGCGCCGCTGCCGACGAAGGATGGACAGCCGGGGTGGGGGACGCTGGGTGGGTGGCAGCTCGCGGTGAACGCGCATGTTTCGCCCGCGCGCAGGAAGGCGGCGGCGCGGCTCATCGCGCACCTGACGTCGCCGGAGGCGAACCGCGTGCTGGCGCTGCACTACGCGCGCAACCCGCCACGGATGGCCCTGTATGACGACCCGGAGCTGCGCGCGGCGGAGCCGTTCATCGCGAGCCTGAAGGAGGCGCTGGTGCGGGCGCGCCCCCGGCCGGTGACGCCGTACTACCTGCTCATCGCGGACGTGCTGCAGAGCGAATTCTCCGCTGCCGTGGCGGGCCTGCGGACTCCGGAGGTGGCGCTCACTCGGGCGCAGAAGCAGGTAGATCACCTGACCGGTGAGCAGCCTCCGGAGGAGGAATGAGGGGCGCGGGTTCGCAAGCTCGGGAGCGGCGGCAGGCGTACCTGCTGGTGGCGCCCGCGGTGGTGGTGCTGGCCGTGGTGGCGCTGTACCCGGTGCTGGCGGCGATATGGCTGAGCCTGCACCGGTACATCCTGGTGTTCGGCGAGCGGCGCTTCACGGGGCTGGAGAACTACGCCTACCTGATGGGGGACGTTCGCTTCTGGTCCGCGCTGGGGAACACGGCGTACTTCACGGCGGTGGCGGTGGTTGTGGAGCTGCTGCTCGCGGTGCCGCTGGCGCTGCTGCTCAACCGCGCGTTCCCGGGGCGGGGCTTGTTGCGCGCGTCGGTGCTGGTGCCGTGGGCGATTCCCACGGTGGTGAGCGCTCGGTTGTGGGCGTGGATGTTCAATCCGGACTACGGGCTCATCAACCGGCTGCTGGGTGGGGCGGAGATCAACTGGCTGGGGGCGCCGGGGTATGCGTTGCACGCGGCCATCCTGGTGGACGTGTGGAAGACGACGCCCTTCGTGGCGCTGCTGGTGCTGGCGGGGCTGCAGGGGATTCCGGAGGACCTCTACAAGGCGGCGCGCGTGGACGGGGCGTCGGGGTGGCGGCAGTTCCGGTCCATCACGATGCCCCTGCTGAAGCCCGCGCTGCTGTTGGCGGTGCTGTTCCGGTCGCTGGACGCGTTCCGTGTGTTCGACGCCATCTATGTGCTGACGGAGGGCGGACCGGCGAACACAACGGAGACGTTGAGCATCTACGCGTACAAGACGCTGATGCGCTCCGGGGACTTCGGGTACGGCAGCACGCTGTCGGTGGCGACGTTCCTGTGCGTGGTGCTGCTGGCGGTGGTGTGGCTGCGCTGGCTGGGGCGCGAGGAGGGGCGGCGATGAAGCGGCCAGGGTTGGGCACGGCGTTGGCCGTGGTGGCGTTCCTCACGTTCTTCCTGGGGCCGTTCCTGTGGCAGGTGCTCACGAGCTTGTGGCCGGACGGGGAGTTGACCCGGCCGTGGCCTTCGCACCTGACGGGGGCGAACTACGAGAGTGTGTTGTTCGGGCGGCCGTTCCTGTGGGCGGTGTTGAACTCGCTGGTGGTGGCGACGCTGACGACGGTGTTCTGCCTCACGGTGGGCGCGTCCGCGGCGTTCGCGCTGGCGAAGCTGGAGTTCCGGGGGAGGGGACTGCTGCTGTCCGCGGCGCTGGGCGTGTCGATGTTCCCGCCCATCGCGACGGTGAGCCCGCTGTACCTCATCCTCAACGCGGTGGGGCTGAGGGACAGCCTGGTGGGGCTGGCGTTGCCGTACACGACGTTCGCGCTGCCGCTGACGTTGTGGGTGCTGACGTCGTTCTTCCGCCAGCTGCCGGACGAGCTGTACCGCGCCGCGCGGGTGGATGGGTGCACGCCGGTGGGCGCGTTCCGAAGGGTGCTGTTGCCCCTGGCGGCGCCGGGTCTGGCGACGACGGCCATCCTGGTCTTCATCTTCGCGTGGAACGAGTTCCTCTACGCGCTGACGTTCCTGTCCACGCCGGAGAAGCGCACGGTGCCGGTGGCCATCAGCCTCTTCGCCAGTGAGTACAAGGAACCGTGGGGAGAGATCGCCGCCGCGTCGGTGGTGGCCACGCTGCCGCTGGTGTTGCTCACGGTGCTGTTCCAGCGGCGCATCGTGTCCGGGCTCACGGCCGGCGCGGTGAAGGAGTAGGCGCGGGCCCAACGCTTCTGTTGCGTACGCTTCAGGTGCTCCGCGATTTTTCGCTGTACGTCTTCAAGGCTCAAGGAGTCATCGAAGGCTTCCTGCGAGGCGTCACTGCCGCTTGTGTTTTCATCCAGGCTGAGCAGCACCTTGTAGACAAGCCAGGCGCGTTCCACAGGGGGCAACTTCAACGCCTGTTCGATGAGCTCTTCAACGGTAACGGTCTCCATGGTTCCTCCCACGTCGCAGAGGAACCTTCCTACCTGAAGGGTCTGACAACTACCGGCCTACCGCTTCGACCTCTGCCCACAGGCGCTTGCCCTCAAGCGCCGTGTCGAGCGGTGCCCGTCGCTCCGAGATGCGCAGGAGCACGGCGGCCAGTTGGTCCAGGTGCATGGGCTTCAAGTGATGCAGCAGCGGCAGCTTGCCCAGCGTGTGCAGGATGCCGGGCGGCGCGTGGTATTCGCCCTCCAGCGCGGGTGGGCGCACCATCGTGTAGGGGATGCCGCTCTCGCGGACGATGCGCTCCGCTTCCGCCTTGGCCTTGAGGTACGCGCCCACCGGGCTTCCCGCTCCCACCGACGTGAGCAGCACGAAGTGGTCCACCCCCGCTGCCTTCGCCGCGTCCACCAGCTGCCGTGTGGTGCCGATGTCGCTCGACTCGTAGGTGTCCCCCGCCGCGAAGCGCTTGCGCATCGTGCCGATGAGCTGGAGCACCGTGGTGCTGCCCTTCATCGCCTCCACCAGCGCGGGCCCGTCCGCCAGCTCCAGCACCGCCTTCTTCGGCCAGTGGTTCGCGGGCTCCGTGTTCGTGCTCTTGGGGCGCACGTGCGGCGTCACGGAGACGCCCTGGGCCAGGGCCTGCCGCATCAGCGTGCGGCCCGTGGCGCCCGTGGCGCCCGCGACGAAGAGATGACGAGGAGCTGCGCTGCTCATGGCGATGCCTCCCGGCCGCGAACCTCGCGGCCCCTGGAGCGCTTCTTGAGCACACGGCCTGCCCCTTGCCCACTGTTTCCAGGGGGCACGCGTGAAAGCGGACAGCCAGCCTCAGCGTCCGGCGCGCTCGGCCTGGACCTCCCGCGCCTTCGTGAGGTCGTCCAGGAAGATGGCTTCCAGCTGACGTGCCGCCTCCTCGTCCTCCAGTACCAGTGAACCTTCCTCCAGCAGGTTGAACGACAGCGCGTCGTAGTTGATGGACCCCACCAGGATGAGCCGGTCATCCACCAGCATCGTCTTCGCGTGCATCATCGACGGCTGGTACTCCCAGAGGCGCACGCCCGCTGCCCGCAGCGTGTCGTAGCTCTGGCGCTGGAGCAGTGTGATGGCCCGCTGATCATTCTTGTCCCCCGGCGCCAGCACCCGCACGTCCACGCCCGCGCGTGCCTTCTCCACCAGCAAGGCCGTCAGCGCGTCGTTGGGCGTGAAGTACGCCTGCGAAATCCAGAGCCGCTTCTTCGCAGCCTTCACCATCAGCTGCGTCAGCCGCTCCGCGCGCGTCACCTCCGGGTTCGCCGTGCTGCTGACGAAGGCCGCCCAGCCTTCACCCGCGGCGTCCAGGCCGGGCTGCTCCACCGACAGCGTGGGGAAGTCCGTCTGCGGCAGCAGTTCGCCCGTCGACTCCTGCCAGTTCTCCGCGAACGCCTGCTGGAGCTGCGCCACCACCGGGCCCTGGACGCGCACGTTGGTGTCGCGCCATTCCTTTTCATTGCGCGCGTCGCCCAGCCACTCGTCCTGGATGGCGAGCCCGCCGGTGACGGCCACCCTGCCGTCCACCACGAGAATCTTCCGGTGGTTGCGCGCCAGGTTCTCGTCCGCTGGCAGCGGGCGGAACAGGTGGGCTTCGCAGCCGGCTGCTTCCAGCCGGGGCTTCACCTCCGTCTCGAAGGGTCCGCTGCCCAGCGGATCCACCAGCACGCGGCAGCGCACGCCCGCTCGGGCACGCTCGGCCAGTGCTTCAATCATGCGGTCGGACGCACGGCCCGGCCGCCAGATGAACATCACGATGTGAATGGAGGCGCGGGCCCGGCCGATTTCTTCCACCATCACGTCGAATACGGCGCCGTTGTTCGCCCACCGGATGCGGTTGCGCGGTTCCATCCGCACGCCCGTCGTCTGGTACAGCGCCGATGCGAAGCCCGCCCCACGCGATCCCACCTGCCCCGTGAGCTGGAATGGACGTGACGACTCCTTCGTGTTGCACGCGGACGGACATCCCGCGAGCAGCAACGCCCCCATCATTCCCACCAACCATCGCCCGCCCTTGTCCACGTCCGTTGCCCGCGCCTCCTGACCTTCAGGGGTAGGCACCCCCGGGTGACGTGTCACCCGTGAGCACGAGACGAGTGTTCTCTGTCCACGGTGTGGGTGTGCGCACAGGGTGGTGAGGTAGGCATGTCGATCTCCGGCGACGTGGGCCGTCTTTTTCGGCGAAACCCCCCACTGTCTCCCGAAAGGTCCGTCCCATGGCCCGCTACCTGATGTTGCTGCACGAGAACCCCGCCCACTTCGCCGCCATGTCCCCCGCCGAGCTGCAGGCCATCGTGGAGGAGTACGCCCGGTGGAGTGACGGGCTGCTCCAGGAGGGCCGCCTGCTCCAGGGCGAGAAGCTGCGCGACGAGGGCGGCCGGCGCCTGAAGCAGCAGGGCGGACAGTTACTCGTGTCGGACGGGCCGTACGCGGAGGTGAAGGACGTGGTGGGCGGCCTCTTCATCCTGTCCGCGGATTCGTATGACGCCGCCGTGACCCTGGCCCGGACGTGTCCGCACCTGCGCTACGGCGGTGAGGTCGAGCTTCGCGCCATCGAAGAGGTCTGACGGCGTGTCCTCCGTGACGCAGGCGCTGGAGTTGGCGTTTCGCGAGTGGTCCGCAGGGCTCGTCGCGGCCCTGGCCCGGCGCGTGGGGCTGGGGCGGTTGGACCTGGCGGAGGACTCGGTGCAGTTCGCCATGCTCCAGGCGGCGCGGACGTGGGGCTTCCACGGCATCCCGGAGCAGCCTCGCGCGTGGCTGCTGCGCGTGGCGCTGAACCGGCTGACGGACCTCTTGCGGCAGCGCGCGCCGGAGGTGCCGGAGGACTCGGAATCCGTGGAGGAGGCCACGCCGACGGAGGCGCCCACGCGCTTCGCGGCGGAGCTTCCGGATGATGCGCTGCGATTGCTCTTCGCGTGCTGTCATCCGGAGCTCTCCCGCGAGATGCAGGTGACACTCACGCTGAAGGTGGCGTGTGGCTTCTCCGTGCGCGAGGTCGCCGCCGCGTTGCTCGCGGACGAGCCCACCGTGGCGCAGCGCCTGGTGCGCGCGAAGCGGACACTGCGCGCCTGTCGAGCCACGCTGGAGGTGCCTTCTCCCGAGGCGCTACCGGAGCGGCTGGGCGCGGTGCACGCCGCGCTCTACCTGCTCTTCAACGAGGGCTACGAAGCCTCCGAGGGCCACGACCTGTCTCGCGCGGAGCTGTGCTTGGAGGCGCTGCGCCTGGCGGAGGTGTTGCTGTCGCACGCGGGGACCGCGACGCCGGAGGGCCATGCGCTGGCCGCGCTGTTCTGCTTCCGCACCGCGGGGCTTCCGGGCCGCGTGGATGCGCGGGGCGCGTTCGTGCCGCAGGAGGCGCGAACCGGGATGGAGTCGTCACCCCTCTTGATGTCTCGAGGGCTCTGGCACCTGCGTGCTTCCATGGGGACGGTACTGACGCCGCTGCACCTGGAGGCGGAGATCGCCTTCGTGCATGCGAAGACGTCCACACCGGGGCCCGAGGACAGCGCTCGGTTGCTGCGGTTGTACGACGCGCTACTGGCTCTCAAGCCGTCGCCCATCGTCGCGCTGGGACGCGTGGTGGCGCTGTCGCGCGTGCGCGGGCCGGCCGAGGCGCTGGAGGCGTTGGGGCCTTTGCGCTCGGAGGCAGTGCTGCGGCGGTATCCGTACCGCTTCGCCGTGGAGGGCATGCTGCTGGAACAGGTAGGGGCTCGGAGCAGGGCGGCGGATTGCTTCCGTCAGGCAGCGGCGCTGGCTCGGACGCCGCCGCAACGTGAGTACCTGCTCTCCCGGGCCCGAGCCTGTGAGTAGGAAACCGCGTGCTACCGTTCCGCTCCGTCGAGACACCGGGAGCGGACATGGCGTTGAGCACGTCGGCGGACTTCAAGTCGGATCTGGGCATGGAGCCTCATCGCCTGCTGCCCGTGGTGTCGCGACTGGATGACTTCATCCGGCCGTTCTGCGCCGCGCTCGATCACATCCTGCAGAACCGCTACCCCTCGCGGATGGTGTTGCAGCCCCAGCCGTACACGAACGTGCACGCGAAGCACGGCTACAGCAACACCACGGAGCACGAGACCATCCGCGCGCTGCGCAAGGTCCGCACGGCGGAGCACCTGCCCTTCTACGAGAACCAGCTCCGTGACGAGCACCAGCTCACGAAGCGCAAGCACCACACGGGCACATCGGCTTTCGAGCTGGGCGAGACGGACTGAAGCGTCTGCCATGGCCGGTACTTGCCGGGAAGAACGTCAGACGCGTGTCTTTTGCTGCCCTCGCCGGGGCATTCCTGTGAGGCGCGTATGCGGATGACGTTGCTGGTGCTGGTCGTAGTGCTGTTGGCCACGGGATGTGCCTCCGCACCGCATCCGAGGAGCTTGAGCTACGCGCCGAGCGGGACGCCCGCCTTCTCTGGGCCGGAGCAACGGTCGCCGCGCCGTCAGGGCGCACGTGACGATGCGACCGGTGGCGAGCGGGACTCTTCGCTGACGCGTGATGCAGTCCTCGCGGGCATTGCCGAAGTGAAGGGCTCGCTGGGCGGCGTCGAAGCCACGCTCTCCAGGTTGGCGGACCGTCCCTCTCCACTCGTGGGATGGAGCCTCAAAGGCGTCTTCACCCGCTACCTCGACCATGGCTCCAGTCAGGCGACGTGGATGAAGGGGTCGCTCGGGAGCGCCACCGCGCTGACACGCGTGGCTTCGGATGTGGGGGACGCGAGCATGGAGCAGGGGCTGCTGCGCATGACGGGACCGAAGCTCCAGGCGGCCATGTTCGGGACGCTGCTGATGGCCACCTGGGTGGACTTCCTCCACCTCGCGGATGCGGTGCTCCGGAACTGTCCGACGTGCAGCGTCGAGAAGCTCTTCGTCGACCTGCATCGCGTGCAGGAGTTGATGGATCCTGTGTTGGCGGACCTCGCCTCCCAGGACCCGGAGCGGGTGGAGGCGGCGGCGGTTGCGATGCCCGAGTTGATGGGGAAGCTGACCCGTGAATTCGACGCGATTCATCGGGAGACCCGCGCGAGCATGAAGCTCGGTGGGCAGGTCCTCGCGGCGGTGCGGGCGGTGGAGATGGTCGCCATGATTTCCACGCTGAAGGTGTCGCTGCCGCGGCTGCCTCCCTCGGCGCCTGCGTCGCTGGGCGTGGGCTTCGTGATGAGCTCGGGAGGAGTGATGACGGGCTCGCGGCTGGTGGTCTCCGCCGAATGGGTGGAGATGATGAGAAGGCTCGTGAGGGCGGGCGTCATCTCCGTCCCCGCCGTCAGTTCAGCAGTCCTCATCCACGGTGGACAGGTGCTGATGGCGCAAGCGCCTCGGGACCTGCCCACGGGCGTGCGTGAAGCGCTGGGTGACAGCCCCGAGGTTCGTGCCATGCACGAAACCGGCAGGGCAGGGGCGGGCATGTCCGATGCCCCGAAGCACCACGTCCTGCCGCAGGAGCACCGCGAGTGGTTCGAACGGCGCGGCTTCAAGGGTGACATGAACATTGACCAGTTTTGCGTCCGGATGGAGCGTGCCCATCACGAAGCGATTCACGGTGGTGGCAACTGGAAGCTGGGACGCACCTGGCCCGGCGAGTGGAATCGGCTGATCATGAAGGCACTGCGTGATGCTGAAGACAGGGCCGGCCGGATGCTGACGCGGAATGTGGTCCTCAGGATTGTCGGAGAGAATATGAAGGTCCACGACATCCCAATGAACTTCACTCCTGGGAGGGGGCGATGACCGACGGTCGCTCGTGGCAGGGAAACTGGAAGGCCCGCTTGTATGAGCGCGTCCGGGAGCGCGGATACGATTCGCTCACCGCCTTCGCCGAGGCTCGTCCTACCGCCTCACTGGTTGAGTTGGCCGAGGAGCTTGGCAAACACGACATTGCCGGAGCGCAGGTGTTCAGCGGGTTGGTGGCCGAAGCAGAGCGCAGTCATCAAGTTATGCGCCTGGTGCGCGGACAGCTTGTGCGCGAGCTGGCTCGACACCTGTCCAACGGATGGCCGACCGTGCTGGACGACGATGCCCGCATGGATGTTGCTGTCGCTCTCGGCCAATGGTCGGCATACACTCCAGAAACCCATGAAGAGCATGTGAGGCGGGCCGGCGACGCGCTTCTCGCCCATCCTCCTCCTCCTGGCTGGCGTCCGCTTGGTCCTGACGACGCGCTTCTCCGAATGCTCTTGCCGGACGACGAAGCCTGATGGGGCGAAGCTGCGGACTTTCAAGCCTACAAGCGAAGTTTGTTTGGAGCGCCAGCCGATGAGCGAAGGGCATTCCTGGGGTGGCAACTGGCCGGCGCGGCTGTATGGGCGGGTCCACGAGTTGGGATACGACTCACTGACCGCCTTCGCGGAGGCACGCCCTACCGCGTCGTTGGTGGCGGTGGCCGAAGAGCTTGGACGGGATGACTTCGCCGGAGTGCAGGTGTTCAAAGGGCTGGTCGAGGAGGCAGCGCGGACACATCGAGTGACCCGGTTGGTGCGCAGTCAGTTCGTTCGTGAATTGTCCGAGGGGCTCCCCAACGGCTGGCCGACCGTGCTGGACGACGAAAACCGAATAGAGGTCGCCATGGTGCTTGGGTCCTGGTTTGGGTTCACTCCCGAGACGCACCTGGCACGCGTCGAGTCGGTCATGGGTGCACTTCGCGCGAATCCGCCCGCGCCCGGCTGGCGTCCGCTCGATCCTGACGACGAACTGCTCCGCACGCTTTTGCCCGACGAAGAAGCCTGAGATGACCTATGGACGCTCATGGCAGGTCAATTGGCGAGTCCGCTTGTACGAGCGGGTCCGTGAGCGCGGCTACAATTCGCTCACCGCCTTTGCCGAGGCGCGTCCTGCCGTTTCGCTGAATCAGCTTGCCGAGGAACTTGGCAAGGATGACATCGCTGGGGTGCAGGTCCTGGGCGGATTGCATGCCGAGGCGGAGCAGCGCAAACAAGTCACACGTTTTGTGCGTGACTTGCTCGTGCGTGAGCTGTCCGAGAGCCTCCCCCGCGGCTGGCCAGCCGTGATGGATGACGAAGCTCGTTTCCAGGTCGCCAAGGTGCTCGGCTGCTGGTCCGCTGATACTCCTGATACTCACAAGGAGCGGGTAAGACAGGCCCGGGGTGCCCTTCGCGTGAGTCCTCCGCCTCCCGGCTGGCGCCCGCTCGGCCCTGACGACGAACTGCTCCGCACGCTCCTTCCCGACGAAGAGGCGTGACTACTTGCGCGTATCCCCTGGAGGCGTGGCCACCACCTCACGCCCCAGCTCCAGCATCGTGGCGCTCTCCGACGGATCCGGGCGCTTGTCCCGCAGCGTGACGAACTCCTCCGCCGCAGTGGGGTGGATGCCCACCGTGGCGTCGAGCTGCTTCTTCGTCACGCCGCACTTCAGCGCCACCGCGAGCCCCTGGATGATCTCCGGCGCGTCCGCGCCCACCATGTGGAAGCCCAGCACCCGCTCCGTGCCTCGCTCCACCACCACCTTCATCATCGACCGCTCATCCCGGCCCGTCAGCGTGTGCTTCATCGGCCGGAAGCTGGACACGTAGACGTCCACCTTGCCGTATCGCTCCATCGCCTCGCGCTCCGTGAGCCCCACCGTGCCCACGGGCGGCTGGCTGAACACCGCGGACGGGACGTTCTCGTGGTCCATCGTCACCGGGTTGTTCCGGTACAGCGTCTCCACCATCGCTCGGCCCTCCGCGATGGCCACTGGCGTGAGGTTGAGCCGGTCCGTCACGTCCCCCACCGCGTAGATGCTCTCCACCGATGAACGCGACTGCGTGTCCACCACCACCGCGCCGCGCTCGTTCAGCTTCACACCCGCCTCCTCGAGGCCCAGGCCCTGCGTGTTGGGTATGCGGCCGGTGGAGTACAGCACCGCGTCCACCTCCAGCGTGTCCCCCATGCGCGTCAGCAGGCTGAGCGTGCCGTCCTCTCGCTTCTCGATGTCCTGGACGAACGTCTCCGGGCGGATGTCCACGCCCTTCTTGCGCATCTCCTGCGTCAGCGCCGCGCGGATGTCGTTGTCGAAGCCCCGCAGCACCGTGTCGCCGCGAATCAGCATCGTCACCTTCGCGCCCAGCGCCGCGAAGATGCCCGCGAACTCCACTCCGATGTAGCCACCTCCCACCACCGCCACCCGGCGCGGCAGCGTGGGCAACTCCAGCGCCTGCTCGGACGTGAGCGCGTGCTCGATGCCCGTCACCTCCGGCAGATAGGGCCGCCCACCCGTGGCCACCAGGATGCGCTCCGCCGTGTAGCGCTTGCCCGCGACCTCCACCGTGTGCGCGTCCACCACCCGGCCCCGGCCCTCCACCAGCGTCACGCCCGCGTCGCGCAGCAGCCGCCCGTAGATGCCCGTCAGCCGGTCCAGCTCCTTCGCCTTCACCGTCTGGAGCTTCTTCCAGTCCAGAGCGGGGCTGTTCACCGTCCAGCCGTAGCCGGCCGCGTCCTCCATGTCGTAGCGGTAGTGCGCCGCGTACACGAGCAGCTTCTTGGGCACGCACCCTCGCAGCACGCACGTGCCGCCCACGCGCCCCTCCTCGCAGATGGCCACCTTCGCCCCGGAGGCCCCCGCTCGCCGGCTGGCCGCCACGCCGCCCGACCCCGCGCCCAATGTGAACAAGTCGAAGTCGTAGCCCGCCATCCGGTGTCCTCCCTGCGTCAAAAGTGATGTTTCAGCGCTCCAGAGGGAAGAAACCCTGCCGGGCCCCGCCCGCCGGGCTGCTCCCCAGGGCCCGAAGCGCCTCCTGCTTCGGCTGCCCCCGATGCATTCAATCCCCCTCCCGCACGAGAAGGGGGGATATCCTCACCGGCAGGGCGGCTCCCCCTCAATGTCTCACCCCCCCTCCTGTCAGACCTCCTCCCGGGCGGATGCCCCGGACATCGACACGTCTCCGGGCATGGATCCGGAAGTCGTGGGGCGCCGGTACCGCATCCTCGACCTGCTGGGGCGCGGCGGCGCGGGCACCGTGTGGCGCGCGCAGGACGGACTGTCCGGGCCGGTGGCCCTCAAGCGGCTGCACAAGACGGTGGCGGACCTGGCGCGGCGGCCCGGCCGGGGCACCCCTTCCGCGTTCGCCACGCAGGGCATGGCGCTGTCCCTGGCCCATGAGTTCCAGACGCTGGTGTCGCTGCGCCACCCGCACGTCATCCGCGTGCTGGACTACGGCTTCGACGCGGAGGGCCGGCCCTACCTGTCCATGGACCTGCTGGAGGACGCGCGCACGCTGGTGGAGGCCGGCACGGACGCGCCCCTGGCGACGCAGGTGGGGCTGCTCATCCAGACGCTCCAGGCGCTCGCGTACCTGCACCGGCGCGGCATCATCCACCGCGACCTGAAGCCCGGGAACGTGCTGGTGGTGCGCGGCCAGGTGAAGGTGCTGGACTTCGGCCTGGCCGTGGGCCGCGACCAGCAGGGCCGCCGCGCGCAGCCCGCGGGCACCCCCGGTTACCTGGCCCCGGAGCTCTTCGAGGACCAGCCCCCTTCCGAGCTGACCGACCTGTTCGGCTTCGGCGCCATGGCGTGCCAGATGTTCTTCGGCCGGCTGCCCCACGCGGGCCAGGTGTTCGCGACGCCGGGCTTCCCGCCCGCGCTCAAGGCCCTGCTGGAGCAGCTGGTGGCGCCCGAAGCCCACCGCCGGCCGCGCGACGCGGAGGCCGTCATCACCGCGCTGAGCGACGCCGTGGGCCAGCCCCGGCCCGCCGAGTCCGCCGCCACGCGCGAGAGCTTCCTCCAGTCCGCGCGCTTCGTGGGCCGCGTCGCGGAGCGCGAACACCTGACGGACGTGCTCGACGCGGCGATGGCGGGCCAGGGCGGCGCGTGGCTCATCGGCGGCGAGAGCGGCGTGGGCAAGTCGCGCCTTTTGGAGGAGGTGCGCTCGCTGGCGCTGGTGCGCGGCGCGATGGTGCTGCGCGGCCAGGCGGTGGACACCGGCGGCGTGCCCTACCAGGAGTGGCGCGCGGTGCTGCGCTGGCTGCCCATGCTCACGGAGCTCTCCGACCGCGAGTCGCGCGTGCTCCGGCCGCTGGTGCCGGACCTGGACGCGCTGCTGGGCCGCGAGGTGCCCGCCGCGCCGGAGCTGGACGCGGACATGGCGCAGCTGCGCCTGCACCAGACGGTGGAGGACCTCTTCGCCCGCCTGTCGCAGCCCACCGTGGTCATCCTGGAGGACCTGCATCAGGCGCACGCCGAATCGCTCCAGCTCCTCGCGCAGCTCGCGGCGAGGGCGCCGGGGCTGCCGCTGCTGTTGCTCGTGAGCTTCCGCGACGACGAGTCCCCGCAGCTGCCGGAGCACCTGCCCGGCACTCGCGTGCTGCGGCTGCAACGGCTGAACGCGGAGGAGATCGCCCAGCTGGGCGAGTCCATGCTGGGCGCCGTCGGCCGCCGGCCCGACGTGGTGTCGCTGTTGCGCCGCGAGTCGGAGGGCAATCCGTTCCTGCTGGTGGAGGTGGTGCGCGCGCTCGCGGAGGACGCGGGGGGCCTGGACCGGCTGGGCGCCGTCGCGCTGCCCCAGCGCGTGTGGGCGGGCGGCATGCGCGCGCTGGTGCAGCGCCGGCTGGAGAAGGTGCCTCGGGAGTCGCGGGAGCTGCTGGACGTGGCGGCGCTGCTGGGCCGGGAGCTGGACCTGGCGGTGCTGGAGCGGGCCGCGCCCGGCGTGGACGTGGAGGCGTGGCTCACCGACTGCGCGGCGGCGGCGGTGCTGGACGTGGCTGACGGCCGCTGGCGCTTCGCTCACGACAAGCTGCGCGAAAGGTTGCTGGAGGACCTGTCCCCGACGCTCCGCCCCGCGCTCCACCGGCGCGCGGCCCTGGCGCTGGAGGCGGCCCACCCAACGGGCCACGCCGCCGCGCTGTCGTACCACTGGGGGCAGGCCGGGGACGCGGCCCGCGAATCGCACCACGCGCGGATCGCGGGCGAGGAGGCGCTGGCGGTGGGTGCGTGCCGGGAAGCGGTGCCGCTGCTCTCGCGGGCGCTGGCGGTCGCGCCCCAGGCCACGCCGCTGGAGCGGGGCCGCGTGGAGGCCCTGCTGGCGGAGGCGCGCTTCCAGCTGGGAGACCTGGAGGCCTTCCGCGTGCACGCGGAGTCAGCGCTCGCGCACTTCGGATGGCGTGTGCCTTCGTCGCGCGTGGCGTGGGTGCTGGGCACGCTGACGCAGGCGCTGTCTCGGCTGGCGCAGAGCGCCCGTCCAGATGCGTACGTGGATGATTCCAGGCGGCGCCGGGAGTCGCGGCGGGTGGCGGGCCGGCTGCTGATGCGGCTCACCGACGCGTTCATCTACGCGCAGGAAGCGCTGCCGGTGCTCTGGAGCGGCCTGCGCATGCTCAACCTGTGCGAGCCCGCGGGGCCCACGCCGGAGCTGGCGCGCGGCTACACGGTGATGGCGGTGGTGGCGGGCACGGTGCCGGTGCACCGCGTGGCGGACGCGTGGGTGAAGCGGGCGCAGGAGGTGGCCGAAAGCGTGGGCCGCCCGGCGGACCTGGCCTACGTGCTCAACCGCAACGCGGTGTGCGCGGTGTACCAGGCGCGCTGGCAGGACGTGGAGACGTGGCTCGCTCGGGCGACGGCCATCGTGGACTCGGTGGGGGACCTGCGGCTGGCGGAGGAGTGCCGCGCGCTGCTCACCGTGTCCGCCATGTACCGCGGCCAGTTCGCGCGGGGCCTGCCGCTGATGGACTGGCTGGAGGCGTCCGCGGTGCGCCGGGGCTCGGCGCAGACGCAGCACTGGGCCCAGCATTACCGCGCGCACATGCTGCTGCGGCTGGGCGAACACGCGCGGGCCCGCGTGGCGCTGGAGCCGGCGCTCGCGTGGACGGAGGCGCACGGCGGCGCCACCGACCGCATCATCGTGGACGGCACGCTGGCGCTCTTGTGCCTGCGCGAGGGCGACACAGCGGGTGCCCGCGCGGCGGCGGAGAAGGCGCTGGTGCGGCTGTCCGCGGGCAAGCCGGTGGCGCACTTCGTCTACTTCGGCGCGACGGCGGTGGCGGAGGTGCTGCTCACGCTCCTGGCTCGCGAGACGCCCGGGCCCGGATTGCAGGCGCTCACGCACAGCGCGCGGTCCGCGCTCCAGGAGGTGGAGCGCTTCGCGCGGGTGTTCCCCTTCGGCGAGCCCTCCGCGTGGCTGTGGCGCGGCTGTGAGGCGTGGCTCGCGGGCAAGCAGCGCAAGGCCTTCCGCGCGTGGAAGCGCTGCATCGCGGAGTCGGACGCGCGGGGCATGCCCTACGAGGCGGCGCGCGCGCGGCTGGAGTGGGCGCGGCATCTGCCCGCGGACGACGCGGAGCGCGCGGAGTTGCTGCGGCGCGCGGCGGAGGATTTCACCCGGCTGGGGGCGCGCGAGGACCTGTCGCGGACCCTGGCCGAACAAGGGACGGCAGGGTGACGAAGCGATGATGTGGCTGAGGGACGTGGCGTTGCTGGCATGCCCGGATTGCCGGGGCCAGATGGTGTGGCACGGGCAGAGCGAGGACGACCGGCTGGACGAGGGACGTCTTCTCTGCGGTAGCTGCGGCGAGACGTGGGAGGTGGCGGACGGGCTCGCCCAGCTGTACCGCGAGGACCGCGTGCAGGGCACGGACCGCCTGATGCGCCATGTCTACGACGGGCTCCCCGCGCTGCACGACCCGCTGACGGCGGTGCTGACGCCCCTGTTCCAGTCCGTCTCCGAATCGCGGATGCGCGACGGGTACATGCGCAGGTTGGAGTTGGGCGCGCTGAAGCCTCGCGACGACGGACAGCCCGTGCGCGTGCTGGAGGTGGGCGTGGGCGCGGGCGCGAACCTGCCTCGCATCCGGGGCGCGCTGCCGCCGGGCCTGCCCGTGGAGGTGTGGGGCCTGGACCTGAGCACCGGCATGCTGGCGCAGTGCGAGAAGCGGCTGCGCAAGGGCCGGGGCGTGAAGGACACGCGGCTGCTGGTGGCGGACGCGCACGCGCTCCCGTTCAAGGACGGCCTGTTCGACCGCGTCTTCCACGTCGGAGGGATTGGGAGCTACCGCCAGCCCGCGGTGGCGCTGCGGGAGATGGCGCGCGTGGCGCGGCCCGGCACGCCGCTGGTGGTGGTGGACGAGCAACTGGACGCGGCCTTCCGTCCGTCGCTGTTCCAGCGCGCCGCCTTCCGCGCCCTCACGTTCTACACGCGCGACGCGAAGAGCCCCCGCGCGCTGCTGCCGAGGAACGCCGAAGACGTCATCGAGGAACAGGTGTCACCGTTCTACTACTGCCTCACGTTCCGCGTTCCGGCCGTCACGGGTTGAGCACCAGGTCCAGCAGCTTCAGCGTCATGCCGCCCGTGAAGTCGATGGTGGCGCCGTTGAACCACGCGGCGTCGTCACCCACGAGCACGGTGACGAAGCGGGCCACCTCGTCCAGCGTGCCCATGCGCCCCGCGGGGTTCATGGCCGCGTGGCGCGCTTCCAGCCGGGCCAGCGCCTCCGGCGAGTAGACGTGGCGCAGCGCGGGCGTCATCACCGTGCCGAACTTGAGCAGGTTGACCCGGTGGCCCTTGGGGCCCAGCTCCATGGCCAGGTGGCGCACGTACATCTCCAGCGAGGCCTTGGCGGCGCTGATGAGGCCGGTGTTGCCCAGGTGCGTCTCGTCCAGCGGGTTCTGCAGGCCCAGCAGGCGCGCGTCCGGAGCCAGCAGGTCGCGTTGAACAAGCGCCTGCGTCCAGTACACGAACGAGTGCGCCATGCAGTCGAACGTGCGCTGGATGCGGCGCGGGTGCAGCCGGTCCGGGCCCTCGGAGAGGAAGCGGCCCACGGACGCGCCGGCGATGGCGTGCACGAACAGCTTCACGCTGCGGGGGCCGGTGCGCTGGAGCAGCTCATCCGCGCCGGCCTCGGCGGCTTCGAACGTGGAGGCATCCGCCTGTCGCAGGTGCACTTCACGGCCCGCCTCGCGCACGCGGGTCTCCAGCTCGCGCGCGGTGTCCGGGTAGCGGCCCCGGTGCACGCCGAAGACGTTCAGCCCCGGCTTGCGCGCGACGGCCTCCGCGATGGCCGCGCCCGAGCCGGAAGAGGCACCCAGGATGAGCGCCCACGCCGGGGGAGCACCCTCCGATTCGGCTGGAGGAGATCCGCCTGGGACAGGGGGCTCGTGCATGGTGCTCATCATAGGAATCCACGCGGGGTGGGGCTCGGGAGACGGCAGGGGTCCTCGACGGAAAGGGGAACGGAGTGGAAAGATCCACCCATGCCCTCAGTGAAGTTCCTCTTGGCGTGTCGGGTCCTGCCCGTCCTCGCATTGCTCGCGGCCTGTGCCCATGGCTCCTCGGACGAAACGAAGTCGGAGTCCGAACAGGAGCTCACCACGCTGTACCAGCGCACCTGCGGTGGGAGGCTGGCGCAGGCGTGCTTCGAACAGGCCGAGCGCCTGCGCACGGGCGACGGCGTCACGAAGGACGTCGCTCGCGCGGCGACGCTCCATGAGCTGGGCTGCAACGGCGACGACCTGCGCGCGTGCGTGGCGCTGGGCGAGCTGAAGGAGGAGGGCCGGGGCGTCGCGAAGGACGAGGCGGAAGCGGCGCGCCTGTACGCACGGGGCTGTGAGCGGGACCTGCCGGAGGGCTGCGGCCACCTGGCGCTGCTGTACGGCGAGGGCCGGGGCGTGGCGAAGGACCTCACGCAGGCGGTGCGCCTCTACGAGCGCGGCTGCGCCGGGGATGACCGGCTGTCGTGCAACAACCTGGGCGTGCTGAAGCTGATGGGCGGCTTCGGCGTCGAGCAGGACGTGGCGGCGGGCATGGGGATGCTGGTGCAGGCGTGCAACCGGAGCCTTGGGGTCGCCTGCCTCACGGTGGCGCGCGAGTTCGACCAGGGCGTGCGCACGCGCAAGGACGCGCGCCTCGCGTCCAGCTACTTCCGCATGGCGTGCGGAATGGGCGCGCAGGAGGCGTGCACGTCCGCGAACGCGGCGGTGGTGGCGAAGCCGGAGCCCACGCCCGCCGTCACGCCGGAGGAGGGCGCGAAGCTGGATGGGGTCCGCGCCATGTGTGAGCTGGGCGCCGGCGTGGGCCTGGGCATGGCGTGCCACATGATGGGCACCGCGTACGAGAAGGGCGCGGGCGTGGCGGTGAACCCCGGCCGCGCGACGATGTTCTACCAGCGCGCGTGCGACCACGAGGTGCCGGAGGCCTGCGGCGACGTGCGGCGCATGCTGGGGCTCACGGCGGACGGCGCGAAGGCCGAAGGCCCGAAGCAGTCCGTGTTGCAGTCGCTCCAACTGGACCCGGCGAAGACCGCTCCGGAGAAGCCGAAGCAGTCCGTGTTGCAGTCGCTCCAACTGGATGCGGGCAAGGTCTCCGCGAACGCGAAGCCCGCGCCGCGAGCCTCCGTCGACCGCTGGAAGGAGGAGTGTCAGGACGGAAAGGGCGAGGGGGATGCGTGCGCCCGGCTGGGGGCGGTGCTGCTGGAGGGGAGCGCCGGGCTCCAGGTGGATGTGAAGCGGGGCATGAAGTTGCTGGAGGACGCATGCCTGAAACGCGCGCCCGCCGCCTGCGTGCGGCTCTGGAGCGTGCTGTCCTCCGGTGATGAGGCTTTGAAGATTGGACCGGCTCCACTCGTGGGACTCGCCTTCCTGGAGACGGGGTGCGAAGCGCGCGACGGCGGCGATGCGTGCAACCTGCTGGGCATGGCCCTGACCAACACCCTCCGCCCGTACGCGAACCTGGGGAAGGGCATTCAGGCCTGGCGCGACGGATGCCTCGGGCATGAGGACACGAACAGCTGTGTGCTGTTCCTCGCCATGACGCGGAAGCTCGCCGCCTCGGGGCCGGAGGCGTTGAGGGCGGACGCGCAAGGCAGCATCCCTGGCATCCAGGCCCATGCCTGCAAGGCGCGCATGAAGGACGCCTGCGAAGCGCTGGGCCAGCCGATGCCGAAGGACGTCCTGCGGGTGCGCCACCTGCGGACGGACTGCGACGCGGGCGACCCGGATGCCTGCGCGGACCTGGCCCTCAAGTACCGTCAGGCCAACGAAGGCAGCCGGTTCGCCACGGTCGAGCGCAACCTCGAGGAAGAGCTCCGGGTGGCGGAGAAGGGGTGCGCCGGTGGCAGCAGCGACGCCTGCTGGCAGCTGGCGAAGCGCTCCAGCGAGGAGAGGGTCGCGGGCGTTCCCCGCGACCTGGAAGCCGCCTTCGCACGCTCGGAGCTGGCCTGCGCCATGAAGTCCGGGGACGCGTGCGAGCTGCTCGCGAAGCTCCTGCGGGAGCACCGCCACCTGGGGCCGGATGCACCGCAGGTCCAGGAGGCCCGGGCGCGGGCCTGCCTGTACTGGCCCGCGTCGTGGCGCGAGAAGCAATGCGCGAAGTAGGCCTCAGTCGCCCCGGAGCTGAAGCCCCGCGGCCACGGGCTTCGTGAAGTTGCGCCGTCCGCTGGTGGAAAGCCCGCTGCACGAAGGGCTGGGTGGGTTGTTCCCGGGTCCGTCCGCGTTTACCGATGGAGGACGCATCCCCAGCGCCGTGGAGAAGGAGCACCCCATCGTGCGTACTCCAGAGAAGGTCGTGTTCGGCCACACCGTCGAAGGCCTGCTGGTGGCCCTGGAGGGGCATCTGGAAGGCCCGCTCCGGACGCGGTTGAAGGCCGTGGGGCTGGACCTGGACCAGAAGCTGGCGCCCGCCTATCCCCGGGACCAGTGGCACCAGATGTTGCTCCTGGGCGCGCAGGTGCTCTTCCCCCACCACTCCGTCGCGCAGGCGCACTGGCACCTGGGCCAGCGCTTCGTCACGGCCTACTTCGCCACCCGCATCGGCCGTGCGCTCCAGGGCGTGCTGAAGTTCCTGGGCCCCGCGCGCACTCTGGAGCGCACGACGCGCAACATGGCCTCCGGCAACAACTACCTGCACGTGGACGTGCAGCGCCTGGCCGCCACCGAGTACCGGCTGAAGGTGAACGAAGGCGGCATCCACCCGGAGTTCATCGGAGCCCTGTGCCACTTCGGCACGTTGACCACCGGCGTGAAGGGACTCACCACCGTGGTGGAGGGCCGCGACGGGCCCTCCGCGACGTACCGGATGCGCTGGTAGCGGCCCCCGTGCTCAGCCGTGGGAGATGACGAACTCCTGCGCTCCCACGCGCACCTGGAGCATGCGCTGGATGCCCGACCCCAGCTTCCACCGGATGGCGAGCTGATCCATCCACGCGACGAACGCGGTGACGCGGAAGTCGTCGCAGGCCAGGTCATCCAGGGACGTGAACACCTGCTGCACGGCGGAGGTCGCGTCGTTCTCCGCGATGACGGCTTCCGAGTGGATGGCCTTGTTCAGCGCGATGAGCTTGTCGAGCAGGTCCCTCCAGAACACGTACACCTTCCCGTACGGCTGGCTCCCGATGTCGCCTGCGTAGCGTGAGGACTGCACGAGCACGTCCGAGAACGTGCCCGTCCCGCCGCTCTGCTCCCAGTGCGACGCGACGAAGCCGTCCGGTCCGGCATGGTTCTTCAGGTGCCAGGCCACGCTCGCCTTCGCCCGGTCGAGCGTCCAGTCCTTCGCCCCGTCCTTGAGGTACGCGTCCCAGAGTGGCGTGTAGAGCTCTTCCCGGCGCTGGAGGCTGGTGCGCACGGGCTGGCTGGCCCGGGGCATGGCGCGCGCCAGGGCCCTGGCGAAGGCGTTGCGTTCGAAGGCGGGTTCGGAGCCCAGCTTCGCCAGCAGCCGCCGGAAGCTGGGGTTGTCCACGCGCAAGTCCAGCCGCGTTTCGGTCTTCGTGCCGGCGGGCGCCGCGCGGAAGAGGCGGTCCACCAGCGCCGCCGCGTCCTCCGGGCGGACCGCGCCCCAGACGGTGGCCCCGTCCACCGCGCGTTGGATGAGCTCCTTCGACAGGCCGTCCTCCACCTGGCTCTGGGCGAAGAAGGAGTATTCGAACTCGTCCGCGCTGGGCGTGAGGCTGAAGCGCGGCATCTGGGCGCTGAAGTCGAGCCCCCAGCGGGAGGTCTTCCCGTACAGCACGCCCGAGCTCTTGTAGCTGCGCGCCCCCAGGAACGCGTAACGGCGCGGGCCCTGCCGGTGGTCGCGGGACGCGTGCTGGACGACGGCCTTGAGCTTCCGCCGGTCCTCCTGCGAGGCGAAGTTGACGTCGCGCCAGCCCAGGCCCAGGCCCCAGACGCGCTGGGACTCCACGGACTTCATGTGGAAGTAGCGCCGCAGCCAGGCGTCATTCACCCGGTGCTGGATGGAGGCCAGGTCGCCGGAGACGAACGCGCCGTGCGCGCCCGCCAGCTCCTCCACGGGCACCTCCAGCTCCAGGAGCGTCGCGTCCTCGGTGCTCCGCGCGTACTCGTATTCGAAGCCGGCCTTGAGCGCGCCGCTCACCACGCTCTCGACGAAGTCCTTCAGCTCCTCGTACGCGGCCGTCACCGACGCGAGCGTGGGCTCCACCGGCTTGTGGAACCCGAGCTGCTTCAGCAGCGCGGCGGCGACCTGGAGGAGCGCGGGCGTGAGCGAGCCCTGCTCCAGGCCGTCGACGACCTTCAACGCGTCCTGCACCTTCGCGTCCACGGCGCCCAGGAGGGAGGCGAGCAGCGGCGACGAGTACCCCAGCGAGACTCCCGCGGACACCTGGGCCGCGGCGGAGTCCGAGGTGGCCTTGCGGACCGACACGCGGAACGGTCCGCCGTCCTTCGGCCGTGAGAAGACGATGCGGAACTCGTCCTGGAGCGACACGGTGCCGCCGATGGACGCGCCCACCTCCGCCTTCAGCTCGAACACCAGCTGCCCGGCCAACCGCTTCGCGAGCGCCGCCACCAGCGACGTGCTGATGGCGGACCAGGAGACCTTCACTCCGGCCTTCAGGGCCACGCGCGTCTGGAACGACAGGGCGTCACCGGGTTGGAGCGCCTGCACATCCCCCAGCACGAAGGGCAGGCGCAGGGACTTCGCGTCCGAACCCAGCGCGGCCTCCAGGATCTGGGTCGCGGCGTGGTGCCGGTAGTCCGCCACCTTCACCTGGAGCGATCCGCCGCCGCTCAACTCGACGAAGGGGAAGTTCCCCTGGCCATTGGCCTCCGCGTTCAGCTCCGCCGCGTACTTCAGCCAGCACGCGGCCCCGTCCGGGGAGAAGAGGGGCTCCACCGAGGAGCCGTCCAGCTCCTTCGGAGGCACGCCGATGATGCCGTACGCGTCCTTGTCGTTCCGGTCGTTGAAGAGCTCGACGGGGACCTTGAGCGCACCCGTCAGGGACACCTGGCCTCCCTGGATGGGGATGGCCTTGTTGCCGTTCAGCTCCGCGTGGCCCAGCGCCTGTTCGTGAGCGGCGTTGCCCAGCGCGAGCTTGAGCGTGTTCACCGCGGGAATGTGGATGCTCCAGCTCATGAGACTCCCCCACCTTGGATTGCCTGTGTCCCTGGGACCGCTGAGCAATCATTGACGTGGGGCCTGCCTGGCCGCTTCTGACGGCGGGGAGGTGCGACTGTCCTCGCCGTGAAATCGTCATCACCCCGGGGATGTAGGGGTTGTTCACAAGTCGGTGTTCGGTCTAACCAGGGGGCACCCAAGCCACGTCATCCCCCGAGCCGTGGCGGAGGAGCCCCTCGTGTCGAACCCGTCGGAGATCGTCTTCGGCCATACGGTCGAAGGCCTGCTGTTGGCCTTGAAGGGCCGGCTGGAAGGTCCGCTGCGCGCGAAGCTGAAGGACGCCGGGCTGGACCTGGACCGGAAGCTGGAGCCCGCGTATCCGAACGCCATCTGGCAGAAGCTCCTGCAGATTGGAGCGACGGAGCTGTTTCCGAACGTGACCATGAACGAGGCGCAGTGGCTGCTGGGTGAGCGCTTCGTCGTGGGCTACTTCGAGACGAACATGGGCCGCGCGCTGCAAACGGTGCTGAGGCTGCTGGGCCCCGCGCGCGCCCTGGAGCGCACGTCGCGCAACCTGGCCTCCGGCAGCAACTTCCTGCACGTGGAGGTGGAGCGGCTGTCGGACTCGGACTACCGCATCAAGGTGAATGAGGGAGGGACCTACCCGGAGTTCATCGGCTCCATCTGCCACCACGGGACGATGACCACCGGCGTGAAGGGCCTGACCACCGTGGTCGAGTCCCGCCAGGGCCGCGCCGCCATCTACCGCGTGCGCTGGTAGTCACGCGCCGCGTCCAGCGGGTGCCCTTGCCACCTGGGGGGCCCTGCTTGATGCTGAGGTCATGACGCAAGGGCCGCCCACGGATGACGCCTCGGATGCCCTGCGGGAGCTGGGCCGCCGGCTCTCCAGGCGGAGGAAGGAAGCCGGGCTGGAGGTGGAGGCCCTGGCCGCGCGTGCGCGGGTGTCCGCGCATCTCATCCGGACCTTCGAGCTGGGCGAGCAGGCGCTGGGGCTCAGCGCGTTGACCCGGCTGGCCTCGGCGCTGGGACTTGCGCCTACGGCCTTCTTCCACACGTCCGCGCCTGTCGAGCAGGTCCCCTTGGATCCCGCGGCGCTGCTGAAGGGAAGCGCGGTCAGTGCTTCGCTCTCCGATGTGGATCGGGACTTCCTCCTGGAAGGGCTCCGGCAGGCACGGGCCTTCAGCCTGCTTGGAGCGCTCCGGCAGGTCCCCCGGTTGGCGGAGCAGTTCCCTCCCGAGCCGCCCCCCGCGAAGAACGCCCACCAGGCGGGATATGCGTGCGCCCGGAGGGTCCGAGCCCTGCTTCCTGAGCGTCAGGGCCCGCTGCGCAATCTGGGCCGGCTGATGGAGAGCCATTTCGACGTCCTCGTCCTCCGGCATGCCTTCACGAATCCCGCCGTGCATGGCGTCAGCTGCCGCTCTGGCAATGCCCGCCTTATCGTCATCCATTCGGAGCTGACGCGTGAGCCGGTGCGCCGCTTCGTGCTGGCTCACGAGCTGGCGCATCAGCTCCTCGACCTGTCGGAGAGCGACGTCCAGACGGACGAGGGGCGCTTGGACTCGTCGCGCTTCTGGATGGAGAACCCTCCCGCGGAGAAACGGGCGAATGCGTTCGCCGCCATGCTGCTGGCACCCGAAGAAGCGGTGACGCAGAGCCTGGGGGCCGCGAAGCCGGAGGGCTATGGCCTGAAGGAAGCCCGTGAGCTGGTCATCCGGGCTCGCACGCACTTCGGCCTCAGCTTCGCCGCCATGGCCTGGCACCTCTACAACCTCCGGTACATCCGGGAGCGGGAGACCGTGGAGGCCCTCTTGATGTCCCCGGACGAGACCGTCCTGGAGGGCTTCGAGGACGAAACGCGCTTCACGGGCATCGAACGTCGTGCCCTGGATGCGCACGCCCACGAGTTGATCTCATCGAGCCGGGCTCGCGAGCTGCTCGGACGCCCTGTCGAGGACCTGCTCGCGACATGAGCCGATACGTCGTCGACACCGACGTGCTGGCGAACGTCCAGCGCGCGGGGCATGCCGTCACGCTGGGGGAGTTGGGGACCCTGCCCGTCGTCATCACCGACACGGTCTGGGATGAGTTGACCGTGGGCGCCTCGCTTGCCGGCGCTCCGGAGCGTCTGGTCCAGGAAGCGGAAGCGATGCTCAAGGCCATCGCGGGCGCGCCCACCGTGTTGGTGCCGCAGAGCCCGGAGGCCCAGACGCTGGTCCAGCTCCAGCTGCCGCCGGTGACAGAGGGGATGGGGGAGCACTCGGTGATTGCCTATGCCTGTCACCATCCCGGCGCGACGGCGATCCTGCATGACCGACGCGCCCTTCATCGGGGCATCGAGGAGCTTCGCGGACGGGTCCTCTCCCTTCATGGGTTTTTGGACGTGCTTCGTCGGGAGCACGGGCTCGCACTGAAGGCCGCACACCAGATTTCAGAGTGGTACTGCGTCCGGAACAAGCCGCAGCGCCGCCCGCTCTGGTGGTAACGCTCAGGACGGACGCGCCGCGTCCAGCAGTCCCTGCACCGCGCCCGTCACCTCGCGGTGCACCGTGAGCAGTGCCTCCCGGTCCGTCGCGTCGAATCCTGGGGTCAGGTGGGTTGTCAGTGACTCTCCAACCCATTGGGTCATCTTCACCGGGAAGGACAGGGACAGCGGCCACAGGCCCGTGGCGCCCACGCCCAGCCACAGCGGCAGCCTTCCGGGCATCCCCACGCGCTTGCCCCACGCGTAGCCGTCGTTCAGGCCCACGTAGGCGTCGTCCATGCCGTGGCCCGCGATGGGGACGATGGGCAGGCCGTAGCGCACGGCCAGGCGCAGGTAGCCCAGCCGTTCTCCCCAGTCCACGCGGTAGCGGTGCCGGAAGTCGCGGCAGCCCTCGCGTGTGCCGCCTGGCTGCACCAGCACGTGCTCGCCCTTCTTCACCGCTTCCTCCAGCAGCGGCCCGTCGCTGGTGACGAAGCCCAGCCCGTCCGCCACCTGGCGCATGCCGGGGATGCGGTCGAACGCTCCGTGCGCGATGCCATGGGGCAGGTAGCCCAGCCGGTCGTGCAGCGTCACCGTCAGCATGCACAGGTCCACCGCCAGGGGCCGGCCGTGGTAGCCCACCAGCAGCTTCGCTCCAGGGCGCAAGAGCGGCTCCAGGTTCACCACTTCGTAGCGGTGGTAGCGCTGGAGCAGGCGGAACGTCGTCAGCCACGCGGCCCGTGCCGCTGTCGCCGTGACCGTCACCCACCCACCCGGTACAGCACCGCGCCGTGCGCCACGCCCGCGCCCACGCCCACCATCAACACCCGGTCCCCCGGCTTCACCGGCCGCGTGCGCCACAGGCGATCCAACCCCGTACCCAGCGACGCGGAGCCCACGCTGCCCACCGTGTCCACCACCGTGACGCTCTTCTCCTCCGGCACCTCCAGCGCCTGGAGGATGGCCGCGAACATGCTCCCGTTCGGCTGGTGCGTGAGCACCCACTCCACGTCCGACACCGTCAGCCCCGCGCCCTGCAGCACCGTCGTCGCCGCGCGCTTCAGTTCCCCCAGCGCGACGCGGGTCATGTCCCGCGATGGCGTGAGGAAGCGCATGCCCTCGCGCTGGCCTGTCTGGTGCGGGTTCTCCAGCACGACGTCCGGCGGCAGCGTGCCGTCGTTGCCGAACGCGGCTCCCAGCACGCCTTCGCCGGGACGCGCTTCGCCCAGCACCACCGCCGCCGCAGCGTCACCCAGCACCAGGTAGGGACGCGGGTCTTCCGGCCGCGTGGTGCGTGACAGCAGCTCCACGGACACCACGCCCACCGGCCCCAGTCCCGTCGCCGCCGAGCGTGCTGCCAGGTCGAACGCGCTCAGGAAACCCATGCACGCGTTGCCCACGTCCATCGCATCGCACGTCCCGGACAGCCCCAGCGCCGCCGCCACCCGGCTGCCGTTGGCCGGCGTGGTGACGTCCCCGCCCATCGACGACACGAACAGGATTCGCCGGAGCGCCGTCGCCGGGAGTCCCGCTGCCTCCAGCGCGCCTCGCAGGGCCTGGGCTCCCAGGTCCGCCGCGCGCGTGCCCTCCGGCGCGAAGTGCCGCGTGCGGATGCCTGTCTTTCGCTCCACCTCCGCCGCATCGCGGCCGACTCGCGCGCAAACCTCCGCGGTCGTCACCGGCGGGCCCGGCAGCACGCTCGCGGTGCCGAGGATGCGGACCGGAATCACGCGGCCCTCCGGCCACCGGCCGCGTTCCGGCGCCCTCGCAGTGCCTCCCAGGCCTGCTTGAACTCCAGCAGCTTCTGCTCCAGGCCCATGTCGCGCGCGGCTTCGTCCAGCACCTCGTCCACGTGCGTGAAGCGCATGGAGCCGAGCAACGGATGCTCGCGCGTGCCCACGTCGTAGCGCAGGTCTCCTCGCGCGGACTCCAGGTCGCCGTTGCGGTGCAGGAGCAGCACGCCGCTGGCCAGCAGGTCCTTCGCTCGCGCCACCGGGTTGAGCGCGGAGAGGAACAGCCCCACCGCTCCGGGCAACAGCGGCCGCGCGGCGTGGTGATGGCCCGCGGGGAAGATGTTGCTGGAGAAGACCAGGTCCGCGCCCGCGTGGAGCAGCACGTCCACCGGCACCATGCTGGTGAAGGCCCCGTCCACGTAGCGCGCGGGCGGCTGGAGCGTGGGCGCCCAGACGCCCGGCGCCGAGCCACTCGCGCGCACCGCCAACGCCAGCGGTCCCTTCTCCAGCACCACGCAGCGGCCCGTGGTCAGGTCCGTCGTCACCGGCAGGAAGCCCATGGGCAACTCCTCCAGCGCCAGGTCCCCCAGGTCGCCGCGCACCAGCCACTCCATGGCCTGCGTCGTCACGACGGAGGACAGCGCCGCGGCGGACAGGTGCCCGTTCCGCGCGCGGTGCTGGAGCCGGCGCAGGCCGTCCAGACCTTCACGTCCGTCGCGCGCGGTGCCGCAGTAGTACGCGCCCACCAGCGAGCCCATGCTCGCGCCGCTGAGGAAGTCCACCGGCACGTCCAGCGCAGCCAGCCTCCGCAACAGGTGCGCGTGATAGAAGCCCCACACGCCGCCGCCGCTGAGCGCCAGCCCCACGCGCCGGCCGGTGATGGCGCGCGCCCACCGCGACAGCGCGTCCCGCGTCCCCGCGTCCAGGCCCAGCGCCGCCAGCGGCCGAGAGTCCCCGGGCCGCACCACCAGCCGCTCCCAGTCCAGCCGCAGCCGGCACCCGGGCGGCGGCGCGTCCTCGTCCCAGCCGTCCTCGTCCGGCAGCGAGCGCCCCCGCAGCGTCGGGCTGCCCTGCGACCGCCACGGCGACAGCAGCACGGTGAGCAGCACCGGCGCTCCCGGCGTCCTCGCTCTGTCCGTCTCTCCACCCGGCGGCACCAGCCGCACCTCGCGCGGCGTCAGCACCTCCGGCACCGGCACTTCATCCACCAGCACGCAGTCGAAGTCCTCACCTTCGGCGAGGAGCGGCGCGCCCGGAGTCACCGTGCGGCGGAACACGCGGTCGGCTCCGCGCACCGCGCCTTTCGTGCGCTTCGCCCCCGCGCGCACGAGCAGCACCCGGTCCCCGAAGTCGTGGACCATCACCTTCGCCACCAGCTCCACCAGCACGGACCGCATCGCGGGCGGCAGGTCCAGCCCCTGCTGCACTCGGAACGTCACCACGTCCGGCCGCGCCGCCGCGCTTCCTCCAGCGCTTCCAGGCCGAAGCACCGCCGCCACCGCCTCCAGCTCCACGCGAGGAAGGAAGAGGGCGTGCGACGCGGACTCCGCCGTCACCGTGACGGGCCACGTGCCGCGCGCGAGCGCCTCCACGCCCAGCGACATCCCCGAGCGCAGGTGCAGCAGCACCGTCCCTCTCGCTGTCACCCGCCACTCGCCCGAGCGCAGGAGGTAGATGCCGTCCACCGGCTCGCCCTCGCGGCAGATGCCCTCGCCCGGCTGGGGCTCCACCGGCCGGGCCCGCTCCAGCAAGCGGAGCAGGGCGGACGCACGCGCGTGGCGCAGCACGGGGGCTTGCTTCAACGTGTACAGCCACCGACGCCGCTCATCGACAGTCAGAGGAGAAGGCATGCGTCGCCCAAGGATAACCAGGACGCTCCAGCGCGGGGTAGCGCGCCGGAGTGCCTGCCCGCTCCGTGCGGGTCATCGCTACGCCGGCTGGGGTCGCGGTGGCTCCCCCTCGGGAGGGATGGACGGCGGCGGCGGGCTGCTCGGACCACGAGGTGGATTGCCGTGCTTGCGGTGTTTCAGGATCTTCGTGCGCGCGCCTTCCACCAGCGCGTAGAGCACCGGGATGAAGATGAGGTTCACGAAGGTGGAGAAGAGCATTCCGCCGAAGACGGCCGTGCCCAGCGACTTGCGCGCGGAGGCGCCCGCGCCGCTGGCCAGCATCAGCGGCACCACGCCGAAGAGGAACGCGAAGGACGTCATCAGGATGGGGCGCAGGCGCGTCTCCGCCGCGTTGATGGCGGACTCCACCACGCCCTGTCCCTGCGCGCGCAGCTGCTCGCCGAACTCCACGATGAGGATGGCGTTCTTCGACGCGAGGCCCACCAGCATCACCAGGCCCACCTGACAGAACACGTCGTTCACCAGCCCGCGCAGGTTCTGCAACAGCAGCGCGCCCATCATCGCGACGGGCACCGCGAGCATGACGACGAAGGGCAGGGCGAAGCTCTCATACTGCGCGGCCAGCACCAGGAACACGAACACGATGCCCAGCGCGAAGATGACGAGCACGGTGTTGCCCGCGCTCTTCTGCTCCAGGGACAGGCCCGTCCACTCGAAGGTGAAGCCCGGCGGCAGGGCCTGCTTCGCCACCTCCTCCATGGCGCTCAAGGCCGTGCCGGTGGAGACGCCGGGGCTGCCCTGGCCGTTGATGTTGGCGGAGCGGAAGAGGTTGTAGTGGGTGATGTTCTGCGCGCTGGTGATGGGCGTCACCTTCACCAGCGCCTCCAGCGGCACCATGGCCCCGGTGTCCGAGCGCACGTAGAGGCTGCCGATGTCCTTCGGGTTGTCGCGGAAGGGCGTCGCGGCCTGCACGAACACGCGGTAGACGCGGTTGGCGAAGGTGAAGTCGTTCACGTACTGGCTGCCCAGGTACACCTGGAGCGTGGAGAACAGCGAGGACAGGGGCACGCCCATGGCCTTGGCCTTCTCCCGGTCCACGTCGATGTCGAGCTGCGGCGAGCCCGCGGTGAACGCGGAGAACACGCCGCGCAGCCGCGGGTCCTGGCCCGCCTTGCCCACCAGGGCCTGCGTGGCCTGCGCCAGTTCCTCCAATGTGCGGCCGCCCTGCTGGTCCTCCAGCACGAACTCGAAGCCGCCCACGCTGCCCACGCCACGGATGGCGGGCGGTTGCAGGGGCAGCACGCGCGCGCCGCCCACCTGGCTCAGCGGACCGCGCAGGCGCTCAATCAGGCCCGCGACGCTGGACTCCTTCGTCTTGCGCTCGTCCCAGGGCTTCAGGTTGATGAAGAGCGAGCCGTAGTTGGCGCCCGTGCCCAGCAGCGAGAAGCCGCCCACGGTGAAGATCTGCGTCACCTCCTCCTGCTGCTTGATGATGTCCTCCACCTGGATGAGCACGTTGCGCGTGTACTCCAGCGACGTGCCCTCCGGGCCCTGCACCGCGATGATGACGTAGCCCTGGTCCTCGTCCGGGATGAAGCCCGTGGGCGTGGCCCGGTAGAGCAGGCCCGTGGCCACCAGGAACACCGCGAAGATGCCCACGACCACCCACCGCAGCTTGCCCAGCATCTTGCCCAGGAGCTTCCCGTAGCCGCGCCGGAGCGCGTCCAGGCCCTGGTCGAACTTGCGCGCCAGGAGGAACTTCTGGCCCTCGTTGGGGCGCAGGAGGCGCGCGCACAGCGCGGGGGACAGGGTGAGCGCCACGAGCGCGGAGAGGCTGATGGAGAACGCGATGGTGAGCGCGAACTGGCGGTAGATGGCGCCGGTGGTGCCGGGGAAGAAGGACACCGGGATGAACACCGCGGACAGCACCAGCGCGGTGGCCACCACCACGCCGGACACCTGCTGCATGCCCCGGTGGGTGGCCTCCTTCGCGTCCACCTTCTCGTGCTCGATGACGCGCTCCACGTTCTCGATGACGACGATGGCGTCATCCACCACCAGGCCCGTGGCCAGCGTGAGGCCGAAGAGCGTCAGCGTGTTGAGCGAGAAGCCGAACGCGTTGACGAACATGAACGTGCCCACGAGTGACACCGGCAGCGTGGTCACCGCCACCAGCACGCTGCGCCAGCCGTGCAGGAAGATGAAGATGACCAGGACGACCAGGAGGATGGCCTCGCCCAGCGCCTTGAGCACCTCCTCGATGGAGGCGCTCACCGCGGCCGTGGTGTCGAACGCCACCTGATAGGTGAGGCCCGGCGGGAAGTTGGCGGACAGCCGCTGGAGCTCCGTCTCCACGCCCTCGCGCACCGCCAGCGCGTTGGAGCCGGGCAATTGCGTGATGCCCAGGCCCACCGCGTCCTGGCCGTTGAAGCGCAACAGCTGCTGGTAGCTCTCCGCGCCCAGCTGCGCGTTGCCCACGTCGCGGATGCGCACCAGGGCGCCGTCAGCGCCGCGCTGGATGACGATGGCGCCGAACTCGTCCGCCGACGTGAGCTGGCCCTTCACCTGGAGGGACAGCTGGTACGCCTGCTCCTTGGAGGACGGGGCCTGGCCCACCTTGCCCGCGCCCACCTGGACGTTCTGTTCTTGAAGCGCGTTCACCACGTCCTGCGCGGTGAGGCCGCGGCGGGCCAGCTCCGTGGGGTCCAGCCACAGGCGCATGGCGAAGCGGCGCTCGCCGAAGATGCGCACGTCGCCCACGCCCTTCACACGCAACAGCGCGTCGCGGATGAAGACGTCCGCGTAGTTGCTGATGAACTCCGTGTCGTAGCGCTTCTCCTTGTCATAGACGCCGAAGGAGACCAGCAGCTGCGTCTGCGCCTTGCGCACGGTGACGCCCAGCGCGTTCACCTGCGCGGGCAGTTGTGGCGTGGCGGTGGCCACGCGGTTCTGCACGTCCACCGCGGCCAGATCCACGTCGCGCGACGGGTCGAACGTGGCGGTGATGGTGGACTGGCCGTCGTTGGTGCTGGTGGAGGACATGTAGCGCATGCCCTCCATGCCGTTGAGCTGGCGCTCCAGCACGGTGGTGACGGCGCTCTCCACCGTCTCCGCGGCCGCGCCGGTGTACGTGGCCGTGATCTGCACCTGCGGCAGTGCCAATTCCGGGTACTGCTCGATGGGGAGGCTGGGAATGGAGATGGCGCCCACCAGCGTGATGAGGATGGACAGCACGCTGGAGAAGACGGGGCGCTGGATGAAGAAGTCGGTGAACATGGCAGCCCCCTACTGACCCGCGTCCGAGCCGCCGCCCATGCCCTGGGCAGGGGGCAGGGGCATGCCTTCTGTCTGGCCCTGCGACCGCCGCGCGGGCTTCGGCTGGATGGGCATGCCGTCCCGCAGCTGCTGCACTCCGCTGATGATGACCTGGGTGCCCGCGTCCAGGCCCTTGAGCACCTCGTAGTCGTTGCCCTCCACCAGCCCCAGCGTCACGGGCTGGCGCTTCACCACGGTGCCGGCGTCGCCTTCCCCCACCACCATGGCGAAGGACTGGCTGCCCTGCCGCGTCACCGCGGTGGTGGGCATCTTCAGTGCGTCGCGCACGTCGTAGACGAGCTGCGCGCGCACCAGCTGTCCGGCCCTCAGGCCCACGGTGTTGTCGAAGGCGGCCTGCACCTCCACCAGCTGCGTGTTGGGATTGGGTGTGGTGGCGACGAAGAAGGCGGGGGCGCGGACGATGGGCTCGCCATCCTCGTTGAGCACCTCCAGTGGCGTCTCGCCAATCTTCACCCGCGCGGCCTGGTCCACGGGCACCTGCACGGACAGCTCCAGCGCGCGGCTCTGGTCCAGGATGGTGAGCGCCGTCTGCGGCGTCACGTAGTCGCCCAGCTTCACCGGGATGTCGCCCACGACGCCGTCGAAGGGGGCGCTCACGTTGAAGAAGCCCAGCTGCACCTGCTGATTCTGGATTTGTGCCTCCGCCGCCTGGGCCTGGGCCTCGGATTGCGCCGCCTGGGCCACGGCCTGGTCGTAGTCCTGGCGGCTGACGAGTCCTTCCCTGAGGAGCTGCGCGCTGCGCTCGCGCGTCCTGCGCGCGAACTCGCGGTTGGCGACGGCGGAGGCCTTCTGGGCCTGGGTGGCGCGCAGGGAGGCTTGCTCCTGGCGCGGATCCACGACGAGCAGCACCTGGCCCGCCTTCACCGTCTGGCCCTGGCGAACGGGAATCTTCTGGATGTAGCCAGCGACCTGCGGGACGACGGTGATGCTGCTGCGCGAGATGAGGGTGCCCACGTATTCGCGGGTGTCGCGCACCGGGCCGGGCTTCACCGCCATCACCTGGACGGGCGTGGGCTTGCCGCCGCCCTGGCTCTGGCTGCCGGCCTGGGGGCCGCCTCCGGGCGCGGCCTGGCCGGGCTCCTTGCCGCCGCTGCACCCGCCCGCCGACAGCGCGAGGACGAGTCCCCACGCGCCCCAACCGCCCCTCACCAATCGCATGCCGCCTCCGACAGGAATGCATCCACCTGGGCCTGGCGGTACTGGAAGTCGCGGATGACGAGCTCCAGTTCGGCCTGCCGCAGGGCCCCGGCCGCGTCCACCAGCTCGAGGCTCGTTCCGGTGCCCACCTCGAAGCTGCGGCGGGTGAGCCGGTCATTCTCTTCCGCGAGTTTCCGCTGGCGGTCCGCCAGGTCGCGCGTCTCCTGGGTCACCTGCACGGCGCGCTTCGCCTGGGTCACTTCGATGACGACGTTGCGCTCGCGGCCGGTGACCTCCGCGCGGGCTTGTTCCAACTGGCCGCGGGCCTGGCGCAGGCGGCCCTCGCGCGCGCCGCCGTCCCAGAAGGGCAGCACCAGGCTGGCGCCGACGTTCCAGATGGGCACCTCCGCGAAGCCCGGGTTGACGGTGAGCGCGGTGGTGCTGCTGGTGAGGTCCAGGGTGGGCGCGTACTGGCGATACACCTCGCCGATGGCGCGCTCGGCCACCACCTGGCGCGAGCGGGCGGCGGCGATGTCCGGGCGGTTCTCCAGCCCCTCCAGCGTGCGGCAGGTGGCCTTCGCGCCCTGGAGCAGCGTGGTCAGCTCCAGGCCCGGCTTGAGGCCCACGGCGGACGGGGTGCCCAGGGCCAGGCCCAGGGACTCGCGCGCCTTGCGCAGGTCCTCGTCGCCGGTGACGACGTTGCGGCGGGCGATCTGCGCGTCCTGCTCCACGCGGACGACGTCCAGGCGGGTGCCCGCGCCCAGCTCGAAGCGGCGCTGCGCCAGGGCCAGCCGCTCCAGCGAGGTGCGCAGGTTGACGCGGTTGACCTCCGCCAGGCGCTCCGTGGAGGACACGGAGACGAGCGCCTGCGCGAGGCCGCGGGTGAGCTGCCGGCGCGTCTCCGCGAGCGACAGGTTGGCGGTGCGCCGCGACTCCTTGGCGCTGCCCAGGGCGTAGAGGCTGGCCAGGTCCACCACGGGCACGTTGGCGGTGAGGAGGCCCACGCCCAGCAGATCCGTGGGCGTGAAGCCCCCGCCGCCCGTCACCGCGCCGCCCGTGCCGCCGCCGAAGGCGATGATGCCCGGGTTGAGGACATTGTATTGGGCGGTCACGTTGCCGGAGACGGAGGGCAGCAGGTTGGCGAGCGCGATGCGCCATGTGCCCGCGGCGACTTCAATCTGGCCCAGCGCGGCCTGGAAGTCGGTGGAGCGCTGGCGCAGGAGCGTGAGCGCTTCGTTCCAGGACTGGAGCTCCTGGGGCGCGGCGGGCGCGGGCGTGAGCAGTGGATCCGACACGTTCGCCTGGAAGGGCGGTGGCACTTCGGGGACGTCGTCCGGGTTCTGGGCCGACGGCGTGCGGGTTCGGTCGGGCTGCCGCGCGGGAGTCCGTGCGTTTGGCGCGGCCGGTGTCCGCGCGGGCGCGTTCGGAGCCGGGGCACTCGGCGCGGCCGGAGGCTGCTCGGGGAGATTCAGGACCGGGGCGTTCGGCGCGGGCGCGTTCGGCGCCTGGGTGTTCGGTGGCGCCACGGAAGGCGTGGGCGGCGGAGGCGCGGGCGGAGCGCGCTGCGGTGGCGCGGTGTATTGCGCGAGGATGGGACGGAAGGGTCCGGAGCCGTGCGGTGCTGGCGCCTCACCGGGGATTCCGGTGGGAACCAGCAGGGCTGCGAACACGAGCGCGTTCATAAGGGATGCTCCCCAGGTAGGGGCGATGCCAGCCCCCCGCCACGGTTCGCGCCCCCCGGCGCTCCAGTGGACAACACAGCAGGGCGAGGTTGTGCTCAGCAGTCGATGAACAGGCCTCGAGCCAGGAGCTGGAGGTCCGGGGTTGCCCTTACGGACGCAAGGGCGGGGAAGGTGGAGGGGCTCGTGGAGACATGGCGAGTCCTGACGCTGGCTGGGGCAAGTGAAGAGCCAACGTGCGTCACGAGCGCCGAGCGGGCGTCTGTCTTCAAGGGAGGGCGCGCGTTCAGCACACCACGGCCGTCATGACGGCCGGGCCCGGGTGGGCCTCGTTACTCGTAGAACTTGCCCGCGAACAGGATGCTCGCGCACCGGTGCCAGGGATTGGGCGAGCGGTCCTGGTCCTGGGTGTCCTCGCCCCAGGAAGCGCCTCGTTCGAGGAACGCCCCGATGGTGCCGTTCTCCCAGCCGAGGGGGCTCGGTGCGTGCGGAGCGGGAGGCCGACGGGCAGCCTCCTCGAAGTCCTCGCTCAGCGCCTGGACGAAGCGCAGGAAGGACGCCTCGTCCGTGACCTCTTCCAGGAGTTGGTGCAGGTCATGGGCCATGACGTTCTCCGGTTCCCGCATCCAGGCCGGGCGCCTGGATGAACGGCAGGGGCACGGAGCCATCGGGTGGCTCGAAGGACCGGCCGACCTCCGACGTGGGCACCGGGAGGCCGGGCCCTGCATCCGTGGGCACCATCGATTCATCCGGCTCGCCATCCCGAAGACGGCGGAGGATCCGGCCATCGCTCCCGACCGCGTACTGCGCGCCCGAATGCAGCGCGGGAACAGTCAGTCCACAGGCCCGGGGAGCCTCATCGATCCGGACGAAGAGGATGCCTTGCCGCTGCATGACCCTGTACCGGTGTGACTCGCGCCGGTCGACGCAGGGCGTGTTGGCATCTTGTGGGCCCAGGAAATCGGCGGCGGCTACGTCGAGCGCATGCAGGACGGTGCCGCTCAGTTCGACCGCGCCTCTCTCCGCGCTCGCTTCCACGGCAGGTTGCTCGAAGAACCGTGGGAACTCGATGGACGCGTCATTCGTCCACGCATCACGCGTGGGCGTGGGCCGCAGGCAGCCCGCCAGGAGCAACGCCGCCGGAAACGCGCGCCACGCCACACTCATGCCGTGCATCCTCACTGCGGCAACATGCCCAGCCGCTGCTTCGCGGACTTGTTCTGCGGGTCGAACCGGAGCGCTTCCTCCAGCCGCTCGCGGCCCTTCGCCGCGTTGCCCTGCACCACGTAGAGGTCCGCCAGCCGCACCAGCACGTCCGCGTTGTAGGGCTGCAGGTCCAGCGCCTGTTCGAACTCACGCGTCGCCGTGGTCACGTCCCTGCGGCGCATGGCCAGCTGCCCCAGCATCACGTGCGGCTGCACCAGGCCGCGCGTCTCCGGCTCCGTCGCCAGCGCCTGCAGCGCCGGCATTCCCCTCGCGTCTCCGAACGCCGCCAGCGTCAACGCCGCGCCCTGCCGCACCCACAACGAGCCGTCCTTGAGCAGCGACGCCAGGTCGTCCGTCGCCTCGCGCGCGTTCGCCGCGCCCAGCCCGTCGATGATGTCCGAGCGCAACGTGCTGTCCGTCGTCCCCTTCAACGCCGCTCGCAGCGCCGGCACCGCGTCGTGCTTGAACCGGCGCGCCAGGAACTTCGCCGCCGCGCCCCTCAGCGTGCCCGCCTCCGCCGTGTCCGCCAGCACCGCCTCCAGCGCCCCACGGCTCTGTGCCGCCGTCTTCTCGTCGAACGCGTCCGCCAGCCGCAGCCGCCGCGCCTGCCGCGCCTCCGCCTTCGGCCACCACTTCACCAGCGCGTCCTGCATCGCGTCCGGCGTCTTCTTCTCATGACAGGTGTTGCACGCGTTGGGGATGTCGTGGCGCGCCGTGTTCTGGGGCGCCGGCACGTCCAGCGCGTGGTCCGCGAAATGGTCCAACACGCCCGACACCACCGGCGGCATGTGACACGCCAGGCAGTCCTGCGCCGCCGCTGCCTTGTGGTGCGTGTGCTGCTCTCCCTGCGCCACCACCTCCTGATGACAGCCCTGGCACGTGGACGCGTTCACCGACGTGCGCGCCGCCACCGGCTTCTGCTTGCGCACCTCGTTGGGCGCGTTCGCGTCGTGCGGCGCCGTGTGGCACGTCAGGCACGTGGCCCCGCCCTTCAGGTGGCACTGGGACTGGATGAGCGCCTGGTACTCGAAGCTGGAGGTGCTGGGCCGCCCGTCCGCGAAGAAGTCCCCGGAGCGGTCGTTGCCCACCAGCAACACCATGGGCTGATAGCTCGCGTCGTAGCGCTGGCCGGGCAGGAAGTGGTGCTTCGCGTCCAGCATGGGGAACAGCGTGCGGCGCGGCCCGTGGCACTGCGCGCACACCGCGAAGCCCTCCTCCTTCGACAGCTTCGCCGGCTGGATGATGTCCTCCGGCGCCTGCGACTCCGCGTGCCGCCCGCCGGGCCCGTGGCAGGACTCGCACGCGACGCCCGCGTCCGCGAACTTCGTCTCCCACTGGTGGCTCGCCCGGTCATAGCGCGCGTCCAACCCCGTCACGTGGCAGTCCAGGCACGCGTGCTGCGCGCTGCGGCGGAAGTTCGTCCAGAAGAACGGGTGGTCCGGCGACAGCGCCCCCTGCTTCTTCTCCGAGTAGTCCACCCACTCGGCCTTGCCCGTGACATGGAAGTACACCGGCATCACCTGCCAGCGGCCGTCCGGCAACAGCGTGATGGGGTCCTGCATCCGCTTGCCGCCCACCACCCACTGCACCGGCCACTCGCCCAGGTTCCCGTCCGCGCCCTTGGTGCGCATCAGGTACTGGCTCCCGTCGCGGCGCATCCACGCCTCGCTGGACTCGCCCTTGAAGTGCGTGCTCGCCGTGAACGTGCCCACCACGTACGGCTTCGTCGCCGGAGACAGCGCCCGCGCGTGCCAGTCGTGCTTCCAGCCCGTGTGCTGCTCCTCGTGGCAGTCCGCGCACACCTGCGAGCCCACGAAGTGATTCGGCTTCGAGGGCGGCGCCTCCACCGTCTTCACCGGCACGGGCGCGGCCACACTGCCCGCGTCCAGCGGCGCCACGGGAGCCTGCGTCACCGGTGGGGACACGGCGGGCGTGGGTGAAGAGCGCAGGAAGAAGAACAGGCCCGCCGCGAGGACCACCACCGCGAGGGCGACAAGGACAGGGCGAGAGGAGCGCATCTGGAAGGTGCCGCCCATGCTCCTCCCAAGCGCCAGGGGGCACAAGCAGCGCTCCGCGCGAGCCCTTCTCCTCCAGTGGACAATGACCTCCCAGGGAGGGCTGCGGTCCTGGCGAGCCCTGGATTAGGGTCCTCCTCCAAGCCAAGGGAGGCCGTACCCATGCCCATGCGGTCCGTGAATGGAACCCGGTTGTACTACGAGGACACGGGTGGTTCCGGAGACGTGGTCCTCTTCAGCCACGGGCTCCTCTGGAGCACCCGGCTGTTCGACCCGCAGGTGGAGGCCCTGCGCGGCCGCTTCCGCTGCATCGCGTACGACCACCGGGGGCAGGGCCAGAGCGACGTGCCGCCCGAGTCCGCCATCGACGTGGAGACGGTGTACGCGGACGCGGTGGCGCTCATCGAGTCCCTGGGCGTGGCGCCCGTCCACTTCGTGGGCCTGTCCATGGGCGGCTTCGTGGGCATGCGGCTCGCGGTGCGCCGGCCGGACCTGCTGCGCTCGCTGGTGCTCCTGGAGACGTCCGCGGACCCCGAGCCCATCGCCAACGTGCCGCGCTACACCGCGCTCAACCTCGTCGCCCGCTACGTGGGCCTGGCCCCCGTCGCGACCGCGGTGATGCGCATCATGTTCGGCGCGTCGTTCCTCTCCGACCCGGGCCGCGCGGAGGAGCGGGCGCTGTGGCGAACGCGCCTGACGGGCAACCGCCGCGACATCTACCGCGCCGTCAACGGCGTCATCAAGCGCAAGGCCATCGCGGAGGAGCTGCCGCGCATCCGCACGCCCACGCTCGTCATCGTGGGGGAAGAGGACCGCGCGACAGTGCCCGCCAAATCGGAGCGCATCCACTCGCTCATTCCCGGCTCCCATCTGGTGCGCCTGTCGCGCGGAGGCCATTCGTCCTCCGTGGAGGAGCCGGCGCTCGTCAACGCGGAGCTCGCCCCCTTCCTCACGCGGCACGCGTCCAACCAGGCCGCGCACGCGGGCTGACGCGCCGTCAACCAGCACACCAGGAGGGTTTCCCCATGCCAGTCGCGAAATGGAACGGCGCGGTGCTCGCGAAGAGCGACACCTACGAGACGGTGGAGGGCAACATCTACTTCCCGCCCGACAGCCTGGTGCGCGAGCACTTCAAGCCCAGCGCCACGCACACCACCTGCCCCTGGAAGGGCGAGGCGAGCTACTACTCGGTGGAGGTGGACGGGAAGACGAACGCCGACGCGGCCTGGTACTACCCGGAGCCCAAGCCGGCCGCGTCCAACATCCAGGGCTACGTGGCCTTCTGGAAGGGCGTGACGGTGGAGCGCTGAATCAGAGGCCGATGAGGTACTTGCCCCAGCGAATGCTGTTGCGCATCTGGGTGACGATGAAGGCGGGCACCCACTGGATGAGGTTCGCCTCCGGCTGCACGTCGTAGCCGTTCCACAGGTCGTCGTCGATGCGGTTGGGGTCCAGCGTCGTGGGGTAGGGCGCGGGCGTGCCGCCGAAGCACTCCCCTCGCGCGAAGAAGAGGCCCCACAGCGTGGCGGCCTCCGCGTGGTCGTCCGCGATGAGGCGCGTGTCCACGCCCAGCAGCGAGCCCACCAGCTTCCAGAAGGAGTACCAGCGCTGCTCGTTGTAGTCGTAGTGCTTGTCCACCCACGCCTGCGCGACGATGTATGAGAACGTCAGCAGTGTGAACGCGACGGCGCTCTGGTTGTAGCAACGCCGCGCCGTGTAGCCGGACCGGTAATGGGCCAGCGCGGAGTTGTGCATCTGCGCCAGCAGCAGCGTCGTGGCCAGAGTGCGCGTGCTGTAGAGGCTGCCCCAGCCCATGTTCATGTTGCCGTAGAGGATGCGCAGCATGATCTGCGCGGTATCGATGACCCGGCGGGACACGATGGCCTTGAGCTTGCTGTGCGGGCGCTGCTCGAACAGCGACGACACGTCCTTGTGGTAGTACGTGGCCTTGAAGGACACGCCCGCCAACTGGTTCACGGACGTGGCCTGGAAGAAGACGTAGAAGGCCTCGTCGCGCGCCGCCTCGAAGTCGCGCAGGAACTGCGCGGAGGACCCCACGCCCGTCACCGCCTGGGTGGCCACCGAGTGCGCCGGCTCGTAGAGCACCTTCGCGATCCGCTGGTCGCTGTACGTGTTGCCCCAGAAGCCCTCGATGGCGGAGAAGGCCTTCAGCGCGGGGCGCCACGCGGTGCCGTTCACGCCGGGCGTTTCACGGACGTGCTTCTTCCAGTGCAGCCGCAGGTCCTCCATGAACTGCGGCTCCGCCGCGCTCATGATGCCGTACAGGCTGTTGGCCGCGTTGAGCGGGTCGCCCAGGATGGCGTCCAGGTTCTGACCACGGAAGATGAAGGGCATGGGCGGCGGGCTCCGGCGCTGCGTTCAGGCCGAGTGTAGAGAACTGTTGAACCTGTAACAAACCGCCCGTCATGGATAACCTGACACGTAGGGGATGTGACGGGGCGGGGTGGACGGGGCTTTCCGGGCGGACGCGAGCGGTGATGCTGGGGCTTTTCGCGGGGCGTGGCCCTGAGTGGAGGAGCGGAGCCTTGGCGACGGTGTCCCTGCAGGACGTGCGCAAGGTGTACCGGGGTGGGGTGGCGGCGGTGAAGGGCGTGACGCTGGACATCGCGGACGGCGAGTTCGTGTCGCTGGTGGGCCCGTCCGGGTGCGGCAAGTCCACGACGTTGAACCTCATCGCCGGGCTGGAGGAGCTGTCCGGCGGCGAGCTGCGCATCGACGGGCAGCGGGTGAACGACCTGTCGCCGCGCGAGCGGGACATCGCGATGGTGTTCCAGAGCTACGCGCTCTATCCGCACCTGGACGTGGCGGGGAACCTGGCGTTCCCGTTGAAGGTGGCGGGGATGGGGGCGAAGGACGTCGAAGCGCGCGTGCGCGAGGTGTCCGGCGTGCTGGGGCTGGAGGCGCTGCTGGCGCGCCGGCCGAAGGAGCTGTCGGGCGGGCAGCGGCAGCGGGTGGCGCTGGGGCGCGCGCTGGTGCGCAGGCCCAAGGTGTTCCTCTTCGACGAGCCCCTGTCCAACCTGGACGCGGCGCTGCGCACGCAGATGCGCGGCGAAATCAAGAAGCTGCACGAACAGCTGAAGGCCACGTTCATCTACGTCACGCACGACCAGGCGGAGGCGATGACGCTGTCGGACCGCGTGGTGGTGATGAGCCAGGGCGAGGTGCAGCAGGTGGCCCCACCGCGCGAGCTGTACGACGCGCCGGCGAACCTCTTCGTGGCGGGCTTCTTCGGCTCGCCGCGCATCAACCTGGTGAAGCCCCAGACGCTGGGCCTGTCCGAAGGTGACGCGGTGCTGGGCCTGAGGCCGGAGCACCTCCAGGTGGGGCAGGGGCCCACTCCGGAGGACGCGCGCGAGGGGCGCGTGTACCTGGTGGAGCCCATGGGCGCGGAGGTCTGGGTGACGGTGGAGACGGGCGGCGAGCGCCTGGTGGCGCGGGCGCCCGGGGACTTCCGCGCAGTGAGCGGAGACACGGTGTGGCTGCGCCACGACGCCCGGTACCTGCGCCGGTTCGACGGGAAGACGGGGCGCGCGGTGTGAGTCAGGCGTAGACCTGTTCGCTCTCCACGACCGGTTCCAGCCGGCGCTGGAGGGCGGCGAGCCGGTCGTAGCGCTGGCGCAGCGCCTCCTTGTGCTCGCGTTGATCCGCGTGGGCGATTTCATCCAGCAGCGTGTTCAGTGCGGAATCCACGGCGTCCTTCAGCACGCGCGATTCGTCGTTCGACAGTTCCAGCAGCATGGGGGCCTCCTTGAGGCAACGTTAGGCACCGCGCGACAGGGCTGCGCGCAGGGCAGGCACACAGGCGTGGAAGAAGGCGGCCCGAGGGCCCACCGGGCTGCCTGCCACATCGCGCACGGCGGCGGGAGCGACCCCACTCTTGGTGAGGACCCCATGAGCGCGAGGAGCGACGCGATGATTCACGCGGGAGAGGTTCGCGAGGGCATGTCGGTGCGCACCGCCGACGGACAGCAGCTGGGCCGGGTGGCGGGTGTGGGCGACACGCACTTCGAGCTGGAGCAGGGGTTGGTGCCCATTCCCCGGCGCGACTACCTGGTCGAGTACAGCGATGTGGAGGCCGTGAGCGGGGATGAAGTCCTGCTCAAGCCGGCGGACCACTCGCAGCTCACGCTGGAGGAGGACGACGACGGCGGGGCCCTGCCGCCGCGCCACAGCGAGGGCCTGGAAGCGGAGCCCGCGAACGACCCCGTGGGTCCCATGAGGCACTGATGCGGAAGGGCCCGGCGCGCCTCCGGGACTTCGGGATTTCCAACCCGGAGGGCAGGGCAAGGCCCTGGAATCACAGGGTCTCGCATGAGCCTGGGTGTCAGACCGGCGGGTTAAACGGACCCCTCGACCCGACGTCCCGGTGGGGCCATGCGACGGTTTTCGACTTCTTGCGTCACGATGCTGTGGTTGGGAGTGGTGTTCGCGTGCGGGCCCGCGCCGCGCGCCGATGCGGGCGGCGTGGAGGCGCCGGTGCCGGGCGTGTTGTCCACGCCGAGGCGGCTCTTGCCCTACATCGCGTTGGACGACGGGCGGGTGCTGGCGGCGGGAGGGCATGACGGCAACCGCACGCTGGGCAGCTGCGAAGTCTTCGACCCGGAAACGGGGCACTGGCGGTCCACGGGAGCGCTGCGCACGGCGCGGCGCAACCACGCGGCGGTGCGGCTGCTGGATGGGCGCGTGCTGGTGGTGGGCGGCTCCAACGGCGTGACGGTGGGCGCGCTGGCGAGCGCGGAGCTGTACGCGCCGGACACGGGCGTGTGGACGCAAGCGGCACCCATGAGCGAGGCGCGCAACGACCCCGCGGTGGTGGTGTTGCCGGACGGGCGCGTGCTGGTGGCGGGGGGCACGGACGTGGACCTGCGGCCGGTGCGTTCGGCGGAGCTGTTCGACCCGGTGACGGCGACGTGGAGCCCGGCGGAGGCGCCTGCGTACGCGCGGGGCGGCGCGGGGACGGCGGTGGTGCTGCGCACGGGCAAGGTGCTCTTCGCGAGCGGCCTGCAGTCGGAGCTGTATGACCCGGCGACGGGCCACTGGGAGAAGGCGGGAGCGGTGGGCGGCGCGGCGGGGACGCACCGGCTGGGGCACACGGTGACGCTGCTCCCGGACGGGCGCGTGCTGGTGGTGGGCGGCACCACGACGCAGGCGGCGAGGACGGCGGAGGTGTACGTGCCGGAGCGCAACGCCTGGGAACTGGTGGAGGCCCCGGCGGTGCCGCGCGAGCATCACGCGGCGCTGCTGACCGCGGAGGGCGCGGTGCTGGTGGTGGGCGGCGAGCACTCCTCAAGGGGCACGCTGGACTCCGCGGAGCGCTTCGACCCGGCGAAGGGCCTCTGGACGCAGGCGCCCACGCTGCATGAGCCGCGAGGCGAAGCCGGAGCGCTGTGGCTGCGCCGGGGTACGGTGCTGGTGGTGGGCGGAGTGAACGAGCTGGGCACCCTGGCCACGAGCGAGGAATACGTCCCCGCCCCCGCCGTGGCCCAGGTCACGCCGGGAGAGTAGGGCCCGGTTCCGTTCACGGGATGCGGGTGCCAGGCACCGGAAGGTGATGCCGGTTCAGGATGCGTGGCAGCGGCAATTCTGTTGATCTGCCGCCCATGAACCCTGGCCCTCCGCACCACGCGTCCATCAGCGACCCCGTGGCCGATGACTACTGGTCCTTCGAGGACGACCACGGGAGTAAGCACGTCTCCCGCGTCACCCTGGGCCGGCCCGCGCCCATCCCCCAGGATTCCAACGGGGACTGGTATTGCCCGCTGATCATCGGCCACGCGGTGCCCATCACCGTCAGCATGGTAGGCGTCGGCCCCGTGGATGCCCTGCTCAACGCCTCGCGGTTCGTTCGCGAGCACTTCCACGAACTGCGCAAGGTCAGCCCCCGCGCCACGCCTCCAGGCTCCACGGATTCGAAGTGAAGCCAGGACAGTGTGTCTGGCTTTTCCTTGAATGACTGACAACGGTGGTTCCTGACGCCTTTTTGCTCCGCGCGGCGCGACAGGGCGCGTGACAGACTGCGCGCCCATGCGCTCCTGGAAACACCTGCTCGTCGTCCCTCTCGTCTGTTCCTCCGCCTGCGCCACCGCGCCCGCCGTCCCCTCGAAGCCCGAGGCCCCGGTCGCCGCCGCTCCGGCTGCTGTCGCCGCTCCGGTTGCTCCCGCCGCCCCGGTGCGCCCCTTCGGCACGCTGCGCGAACAGGCTGCCCGCCAGCAGGCGTGGCTCAAGGAACGGCTGGAGACCGGCGTGCCCCAGCTCATGCGCAAGTACGGCGTGCGCATGTGGGTCGTCCCCATGCGCGAGTACAACGAGGACCCCGTCTTCAAGGCGCTCGTCTCCCCCACCACCTTCTCCGCCCGCCGCCGCACCATCTACGTCTTCTTCGACCGCGGCGCGGACAAGGGCGTGGAGCGGCTGGCGCTGGGCGGCAGCACCCAGGGCGGCCTCTATGAAGCCCGCCGCGCTCCCATGATGGTCGACCGCGGCGGCTCGCAGCGCGCCGCGGAGCTCCTGGGCCCCGAACAGTGGCTGCTCCTCAAGCAGGTCGTGGAGGAGCGCAAGCCGGACTCCATCGCCATCGACGTGTCCCCCGCCATCGCCTTCGCGGACGGCCTCACCCACGGCGAATACGAAGGCATGGCCCAGGCCCTGGGCCCCACCTGGACGAAGCGCCTCAAGCCCGCCGGCGGCCTGCCCCTGGACGTGCTCGGCTGGCGCGGCGCCGACGAGGTCCGCTTCTACGCCGACCTCCAGAAGTACGCCTGGAGCCTCATCCAGACCGCCTTCTCCAACGCCGTCATCACCCCCGGCACCACCACCACCCAGGACGTGGAGTGGTGGATGCGCCAGCGCCTGGCCGACGAAGGCCTGGACACCTGGTTCCAGCCGGACGTGGACGTGCAGCGCCAGGGCGCCACCGACGAACAGCTGGGCGACAACCCCGTCATCCAGCGCGGCGACGTGCTCCACTGCGACTTCGGCGTCACCGCGCTCCGTCTCAACACCGACACCCAGCACATGGGCTACGTGCTGCGCGACGGCGAGACGGACGCCCCCGAAGGACTCAAGGCCGCGCTCAAGGCGTCCAACCGGCTCCAGGACATCGTCACCGGTGAAATCAAGCCGGGCCGCACCGGCAACGAGGTCCTTCGCGCCTCGCTCGCGCGCATGAAGTCCGAAAGCATCAACGGCAGCGTGTACTCACACCCCATTGGCCTGCACGGCCACGGCGCCGGCCCCATGATTGGCATGTGGGACCGCCAGGAGGGCGTGCCCGGCAACGGCGAGCACAAGGTGATGCCGGACTCCTGGTTCTCCATCGAGCTGCAGGCCACCAGCCCCGTGCCGGAGTGGAAGGACCAGCCCGTGCGCTCCGCCCAGGAGGAGGACGTCGTCGTGGACTCGCAGGGCGCCGTGCACTGGGCCTTCCAGCGTCAGACGTCCTTCCACCTGGTGCGCTGAGGCCTACTTCGCCGCGCCCGTCATGGACTTGAGCAGCGTCACCAGCGCCTGCTTCTCCTCGCTGCTCAGGTCCAGCTTGACGATGGTCTCCGTGCGCACGCCAGCGAAGGTGCCGGCCGGGTCGCCGCCCTCGTTGTAGAAGTCGACCACGTCCTCCAGCGTCTTCTCCGCGCCGGTGTGCATGTACGGCGCGCTCAGCGCAACGTTGCGCAGCGTGGGCGTGCGGAACGCGCCCTCCACCTCCGTGGGCTTGCTCTGCGCCTGCGCCTTCAGCGTGGGCAGCCGCGCCGCGTCGATGCCCGACGGCGCGTCGCTGTAGGGGCCCGCGGCGTTGAGCGGCCAGGACACCAGCGTGTCCACCACGTCCGCCTGCCCGCGCCGCCCCGCGCCCGTGTCCTTCAGCCCCAGGTTGTGGAACTTGTCGTCCGACAGCGAGCGGCCCTTGTGGCACACCACGCACTGGCCCTTGCGCACGAACGTCTTCAGGCCCAGGTACGCCGGGTCCTTCTCCTGCGTGCCCGCCTCCACCGCTTGCAGGAAGCGCCGCACGTCCGCGTCGAAGGGCGCGTCGGTGCGGTTGAGCGTGCGCTGGTACGCCGCCAGCACCTTGCCCAGGTTGGCCACCAGCCGGTCCGGGTCCGACTCGTCCGCGGGCGCCTTGCCGAACAGCTGCGTGTACCCCGCCGTGTACGTGGGCTCCTCGGACAGCCGCGTGCGCACCACCGTCGCGTCCGAGTCCATCTCGATGGGGTTCGTCAGCGGCAGCACCGCCTGCGACCAGAGCCGGTCCGCCCGTCCGTCCCACATGAACCAGCGGCTGTAGCCCACGTTCAACAGGCTGGGCGGGTTTCGCTCGGACTGGTGGCCTCCGCAGCCCTCCGCCGTCGCCGTCTCCACCGTGTAGGACTCACCCGCGTGGCAGCTCTTGCAGGACACCGTCCCACAGCGCGACAGCTTCGGGTCCTCGAACAGCCGCTGCCCCAGCGCCGCCGCGTCCGCGTTGTCCGCCCACTTGTTGGTGGGGTCCGCCTCCGGCTTCACGCTCTGCGTGTGCAGGGCGCTCAGCTGGTCCAGCTCGTCTTCGGTCGGAAAGGGCACTTCGGATTCGCAACCCGCCCCCAGCAGGGCCAGGGCGAGCACGGCGGTACGCGGACGGAGACCAGTCATGGGCCGGGGCAGCTTCGCGCCCTTGTGTTCAGCAATCAATGGTCCCTGTCCCCCCGCCGGGCATGCGGCCATCCACGCACGAAGGCCGGGGACCCCTTTCGCGGGCTCGCCCCGGCCTTCACGTGAAGCACTTCAACGGGACTTCGGGAGCGCTACTCGCAGGCCAGCTTGAAGCTCACCACCGGCGCCGCGAACCTGGCGATCTTCATCTTCGTGGGGCCCGGGGTGACCGTGGGCGCCGCGCCGTTGGCGCACTTGAAGCCCGCGCCCACCGTCAGCTCCACGTTCAGCTCCTTGTCCTCCGGCAGCCCGCTGACGTTGAAGCTGCAACGGTTGTTGCGGCTCTGCTTCACCTCGCCGCGGCCCAGGGCCACGGCGTCACTCTCCGTCACCTTCACCCCGACCGACGTGCACGGATCGCCCTGCAGGCCGCTCGCGGGGTACGCGATGCTGCCCGTGACCGTGGCGTTGCCCGCGCGACCCGAGGCCGCCGCGCCGCTCGAAGAGGCGCAACCGGTGGCGGCAACGACGAGGGCGGCAACAGCAATTCGCAACATGGATGTCCTCAATTCAAGAATGAGATGTTTTTCGCGCCGGGTTGGCCGCCTTCCCGGCAGCCATTGGCGCGCGCCACGTACAATCCCGGCGCGCATTCATTCCACGCAGAAGCGCATTCTCGATTTCATCACGCGGAGCATTTTCGGGTTCTCCAACACCCACGCTCCGCGTCCGAGATGCGCTCCTGACGCTTCCCATGAATTGAGAAGTGAGTGCGTCACGGCAGCCGTTGCAAGGCGTCTCGCGCGCGCACCAGGCCGTGGCCGAACACGGGGTCCCGGCCCGCGATGCCCAGGTCGCGCGCGGAGGACTCCAGGGCGTCGCGCACCTGTTGGGGCGTGAGCTCGGGCCGGGCGCTCCAGAGCAGCGCGGCCACGCCGCTCACGTAGGGCGCGGCCATGGAGGTGCCGGAGACGTGGGTGTAGTCCACCGGAATCAGTGACAGCCGCGCATCCGCGCCCAGCCGCTCGCGCAGCACGGTGCTGGCGGCCTGGTTGACGCTGACGGCGGGGGCCCAGCGGCCGATGCGGGGCAGGGAGAGGATGTCCACCGCGCCGCCCGCGGGGGCGTCGTCGGAGCCGAAGACGACGGCGCGCGCGCCCTGCATCATCACGTTGGCCATGGCCTCGGACACCGGCACCGCGCCCGGCCGCACGTAGGCGACGAAGCCGTCACAGGTGGCGCCCAGACACGAGGCCAGCGAATCCCCCAGGCCGCAGTCCAACAGCCGCCCCGCGGTGTCACCCGTGGGCGAGTACAGGAGCGAGCGCGACATGGGGGACGTGTCGTCCAGGGACATCTCCGCGAAGGCGCCCAATCCCCGGGGGAAGGTGGACAGCACGTCCACGCCGGGCGCCACCAGCGCGAGGTCCGCGCCCATGTTGGAGAAGCTCGCGCGCCGCTCGTTCGCGTCCACCGCGCCCACCGCGAGCACGGACGGGTCGGACGCGGGGTACAGCACCGGTCCGCCCTGGTTGCCCGCGGCCGCCACCACCAGCAGGCCGTGATCCGCCAGCGCGCGGAACGCCTCCACCGTGCTGCGCGTGGGGTTGCCACCGCCCAGCGACAGCGACACGACGCGCGCGCCCTGGGACTCGCACCACTCCATGGCGGAGAGGACCACGCTCATCTGCGTCTGCCCGGACAGGTCCAGCACGCGGGCGATGAGCAGCGACGCGTTGGGCGCCACGCCCACCATGCCGCCCGGCGCGCCCCGGGGGCCGGTGTCGCCGCCGTGGCCCATGCGCGCCGCGATGATGCCCGCCACGTGCGTGCCGTGGCCCTGGCCCCACTGGCCCTGGGGGCCGCGGTCATTGGCGTCGTCGTCTTCGTCCAGGAAGTCGTGGCTGCCCGCCACCGCGCCCTGGAACTCCGGGTGGTCCATGTCCAGGCCGCTGTCGATGACGCACACCCGCACGCCCTCGCCCGTGGGCGCGCCCACGTCCAGCACGCCGTCCCGGTCCGCGTCCCACACGTCCGGGGCCTGCACCAGGTGCAGTCCTTCGGTGTACTCGTCCCCTGGCATGGGCGTGACGGCCGTCACCTGGCGCGGCAGCGGCGCGAGCAGCCCGGGCGTCAGGCCCTGGGCGGCCCAGACCTGGTCCACCTCGATGCTCTCCACCAGGGGGCTGCGCTCCAGCAGGAGCCGCTCCTGGGGCGACACGCGCGCGGCCACCGCGGGGATGTTGCGGTAGACGGCGCCCACCTTCGCGCCGGTGCTCGCCGTGAAGCTGGCGCCGGACGCCGTGACGCTCGAGGCCTGGGTGCGGTCTCCCCGGCGGAAGCGGATGATGACCGGCTCGCGCCCGTCCTCCTGCACCCGGGAGGGCAGGTTTCCATCCAGCCCCTGTCGGACCGTCATCCCTCCTGCGACGACACCCGGGCACACCTGGCCCTGCGCGGAGGTGCGAGGGGACGACTCCGGCGCACATGCGGCCAGCGCCAGCAATCCGACGAATGTCCAATGCCTCATGATGCGACTCCTTCCAAGCAGGACGCCCCTCCTGAGGGCGGTCCCCCCACATGGCGGAGGACCGGGAGGTGCCCGCCCCCCTCACAGAGGAAGGAAGCGGCGTGCTGCGATGAGGGAACGCATCCCCAGGCTGACTCGCATCGTCTCCAGGCCCCGGGTGCATCCTGGACGTGCGCGGGTGCACAACAGACCTGTTGTCCGTCGGAACACAGGCTCGGGAATTCCGTTGGCCCCGGGACTTTCTCTTTTTCGCGCCGGGGGTGTCCGAAGGCTGGCAAGGAGGGGTGGCGCGACGTGCGCGGCTTGATTCCATGGGGGAGTCCATGCTGCGCTCCGGAGCGAAAGCCATGAGCACCGCACCCACAGAGTCCCCCCGTTTCTTCGGGCGCTACGAGCTCGTCCACCTCCTGGGCCAGGGCGGCATGGGAGAGGTGTACCTGGCGAAGCTGTCCGGGGCGGCGGGCTTCGAAAAGCCCTGCATCGTGAAGACCATCCTGCCGGGGCTGGTGAAGGACCGGCAGTTCCTGGACCGGTTCCACCACGAGGCCAAGGTGCTGGTGCACCTGGTCCACTCCTCCATCGCCCAGGTGTACGACATGGGCGAGGCGGACGGCACCTACTACATGGCCCTGGAGTACGTGGCGGGCGTGGACCTGGGCTATCTGCTGGAGCAGGCCCGGGTGCAGGGGCGGGCGGTGCCAGCGCCGGTGGCGCTCTACATCGGCCAGCGCATGGCGGAGGGCCTGGGGTACGCGCACCGCAAGACGGGCACGGACGGCGAGCCCCTGGGCATCGTCCACCGCGACGTGTCCCCGCACAACGTGATGGTGTCGTACGAGGGCGAGGTGAAGGTCATCGACTTCGGCCTCGCGAAGTCCACCGCGCGCAGCAAGTACACGCTGCCGTCCACGGTGATGGGGAAGCTGGGCTACATGTCCCCGGAGCAGGTCCGCGCCGAGCCGCTGGACCATCGCAGCGACATCTACTCCTGCGCGGTGGTGGTGTGGGAGATGCTGGCGGGCCGTGGGCTGGTTCCCCACGGCACCGTGGGCGAGATGATGGCGGCGATGTCGCATCCGGTGGTGCCGCCGCTGACGGACTTCCGTCCGGACGTGGAGCCGTCGCTGGAGGCCGTGCTGCGCCGCGCGCTGGCGCCGTCGCCGACGGACCGGTACGGGCGGGCGGATGAGTTCGCGCGGGCGCTCAACGCGGAGCTGCTGCGCTCGGGGAATCCCATTGGAGCGGAGGAGGCGGGCGAGTTCGTGCGCGCGCTCTGCCCGGAGGCCTTCGCCGAGCAGCGCAAGCTGACGTCCAGCGTGCACGGGGAGCGGAGAACGCCGTCGCCCGCGCCCCGGGGCGGTTCGGGCACGGGGCTGTACGGCGGTTCCGGGAGTGGCTCGGCGGATGTCCAGGCCACGGCGCCGGGGACCGGGGAGGAGTCCACCGGGAACAGGCCCAACACCGGGCGCATCGACGTGGACGGGCCGGGGCTCGGGCCGGGGGGCACGTTCGTGTCCCATCCCTCGGGCTCTGGCGGCGTGGCGCCGAGCACCTCGGGCTCCGGCGGTGTGGCGCGGAGCACGCCGGGTTCAGGTGGCGTGGCGCGCAGCACGACGGGTTCAGGTGGCGTGGCGCGGAGCACCGACGAGGTGGACGCGGCCGCGCTGGGTGCGACGGCGGTGCACCTGGCCGCCGCGCCGTCCCAGGGCGCCGGGGTGGCGGGCACGTCCGGACAGCTGCCGGCGCAGACCGGGTCTCGCAGGCCAGTGGCGCGGATCGCCGTGGCGGCGCTGCTGCTGGTGGGTGCTTCCGTGGGCATCACCGCCTACGTGCTGCGCCCGCATACGGCCGAGCAGCCCGTGGTCCCCCAGACGCTTCCTCCGTCCGAGCCGGTGGTGGCCGCCGCGCCCCCGAAGGTGGAGGAGCCGACTCCGGCGGTGACGCCGCCCGAGGAGCCCCCTCCCGAGGCGACGGTGGACGCGGGCGCGGGGGAGCAGCCGGAGGTGAAGCCCGAGCCGGTGGTGAAGGCTCCGCCCGAGTCGAAGCCCGTCCCCGGGCCGAAGCGGCCCGCGACACCCGCGGTCGAGATGGTGCCCGCGCACCTGGCCGTGGCGAAGATTGGCGAGACCGGCGGCGGTCAGCGCGTGGTGAACGTCACGGTGCCCTCGGGCATCAATGCGGGCACGGTGTTCAAGGTGGTGGGCCCCCCGCAGAAGGGGACCCGCAAGCGCGCGGTGTTGGGGACTGCGACCGTGGTGTCCATCCAACCGAACCGCGGGCAGATGACCCTGCGGCTGGACGCGGAGGCGGATGCGGCGAAGGAGCCCCGCTTCGTGTTGATGGCCGTGCGCCCGTCCGGGCCGACGCTGCCTCCGTCCGCGTCCGTACCCGAACCCACGCAGGTCGCGGCGCCCGCGCCCGAGCCGAAGCCCGTGGAGCGCTCACGCCTCCTGGGACAGGTGGAGATCGATGGCGTCCTGGGGAGCAGCTTCAACAGCGTCCTCTATGTGAACAGCTCCGACACCCGGACCTGGCACAACTGCGCCATCGTCCTGAACGGACGGAAGGAGGCGAGGATGGCGAGTCTCGAGCCCTACAGGACGCATAGGGTCAAGGTGGAAGAGCCCTACTTCAAGGTGAACTACAAGGCGCCCGCCGTGCCGGAGAAGGCCGTGTGGGTGAGCTGCGACGAGGGCGAAGACACCTTCGCGCTGATCAGGCGCTGAACGCGAGCCTCCGTCGGCTCGCGTGACGTCTCAGGGCTTGATCCGCGTGGCGGCCACGGGGCACTCGTTGCGCAGGAACTCCGAGACCTCCGTGTCGCCGCCGTTCGCGTTTCGCACCGCGCGGGAGAGGGACGCGCGGCACTGCCAGGTGGCCTCGCGCGTGCCGTGGCAGCAGTGCCACCCGGTCAGCGTGCGGTCCAGGTACTGGAGCATCTCCTGGCGCGTGGGCGTGACGATGCTCCACACCGCGCCCGCCAGCAGCACCAGCTCCACGAGCGGCAGCGGCAGGCTCCGCGCCCAGCCACGAATACCGCCCGGAATCGCGGCCGCGTGCACGCCCAGCTGCGCATCCAGCGGCCGGTGTTGCAGCACCACCTGCAGCACCAGCTCCACCGGCGCGGTGAGCGCGCGCAACAGCCCCGCGCCCAGGCCGGGCGCCCGTCCCTCCGCCCGCTCCAGCTTCAGTCCCAGGGCGTGACGGCCCGGGGTGAGCCCCGTCAGCCCGCCCATGCAGGACAGCACCACCCAGGCGACCCCCATGGCGAACCCCAGCAGCGCCGGCGTGGACACCCACTCCGCCGCGCGCACCGCCCCCCAACCCACGAGCGCCGCGCCCGTGAGGTCCAATGCATCCGCCACCCAGAGCCGGTTCTGGAACCGGGCCTCGGTGGGCGGAGTGTCCATGGAGAACAACGTCCCGTCGCTCATCAGCCTCTCTCGTGTACGAGCGGGGCGCGAGCATAGGCGGCCCGCCGCGTACAGGCGCGCTTCAAAACGCCGGGCCTGGGGGTGTCACTACAGATCCAGCACCAGCCGCTTGGACCGGGCACGTGACACGCAGACCAGCATTCGCGCATTTCCCGCGGGCTCTTGCTGGAAGAACGTGTCACGGTGGTCCGGAGTGCCCTCGCACACGCGGGTGACGCAGGTGCCGCAGGAGCCCGCCTCACAGTCGCTCTCCACCTTCACGCCGTGGGTGCGCAGCACGTTGAGCACGCTCTTGCCGGCCGGCACGCGCAGCACCTGGCCGGTGCTCTTGAGTGACACCTCGAAGTCCTCCTCCGGGGTCGCGTGGGTGGCGGAGGTGCCCTCCGCGGTGAAGGCCTCGAAGTGGACCTTCTCCCAGGGCCACTTGTGCAGCGTGGCCGCCTCGCGCACGGCCTTCATCAGGCCCGCCGGGCCGCAGCAGTACAGCCGGGTGCCCGGGCCGCGCGTCGCGAGCAGCGCCCGCACGTCCAGCCCCTTGGAGGGGTCGCCCCCGTCGTGGTGCACGTGCACGCGGCCCGCGAAGGACGGCGTGGACAACAGTTCCAGGAAGGCGGTGCGGTCCGCTTCGCGAGTGCAGTAGTGCAGCACCCACTCCGCGCCGGTGCGCTCCAGCAGGCGCGCCATGGCCAACAGCGGCGTGATGCCGATGCCGCCCGCGATGAGCACGTAGCTGCGCCCGTACAGGAGGGGGAAGTCGTTGAGGGGCTCGCTCACGGTGAGCACGTCGCCCTCGTGGACGTTCTCGTGCATCGCCTTGGAGCCGCCGCGGCCGTTGGCGTCGCGCTGCACGGCGATGACGTAGCGGTGCGTCTCGCTCGGGTCGTTGCAGAGCGAGTACTGGCGCATGCCGTCGAGGCCCGGCACCTGCACGTCCAGGTGCGCGCCGGCTTCGAACTCGGGCAGGGGGCTGCCGTCCTGGGAGACGAGCTCGTAGGACTGGATGCCCTCCGCTTCACGGGTGATGCGCGCCACCCGGAGGCGCAGCGTGTTCGTCGTCACGGTATTGCCCCTGTTCCCTTGCCCGCCGCCCGCGCGAGACCGATCTGGCCGCGCACGGTGTGCATTCCCGGGCCGCCCGGGGAGTGGGGCCGGGTGCGGTTTTCCGACCGATACCGGACAGAAGGGGCATGCCGCCCGGCTGCTCTCCGTCCGGACACGGGGGCCAGGGGAGCAGGGGTAGGCGCGGCCGTGAATCCATCCCCACCCTTCACCCCGTGCCGCGCTGCGCCAGGGCCTGTCCGGGCCCGAGCGGTTTCGCGATGGGGGAGGCGCGGCCCCCCGATTCGACGGAAGGGAGACGGCCCATGGATGCCATCACGTTGCTGAAGGCGGACCACAAGACGGTGGAGCAGCTGTTCCGCAAGTTCGAGAAGGTGGGCGACCACGCGCTGGCGCAGAAGCGGAAGCTGGTGGACGAGATGGTGCGCGAGCTGTCCATCCACGCCGCCATTGAAGAGCAGGTCTTCTACCCGGCCGTGCGCGCGCGTTCGGAGAACCTGTCGCCGGACGTGCTGCGAGCGCTGGAGGAGCACCACGTGGTGAAGTGGGTGCTGTCGGAGCTGGACACGCTGCCGCCGGAGTCCGAGCGCTTCGACGCGAAGGTGCACGTGTTGATGGAGAACGTGCGCGCGCACGTCACGGAGGAGGAGCAGTACCTCTTTCCGGAGGTGAAGAAGGCCTTCAAGCCGCAGGAGCTGCGGCAGGTGGGCGAGGCGCTGGGGCTGGCGAAGAAGGGCGCGCCCACGCACCCGCACCCGGCGGCGCCGGACACCCCGCCGGGCAACCTGCTGACGGGCGCGGTGGCGGCGGTGATGGACATGGGCCGGGACGCGCTGCGCGTCGCGCGCCGCAAGGCCGTCACGCAGGTGCGCAAGTCCGCGCCGCGTCCGCTGCGAAAGCCGTTGGAGTCCATGATGTCGGCGGATTCCGCGGGTGATTCGCTGCACTGAGCGAGCGTCCGGCGCAGGACGCCTCGGGTCCGGTGAATGTCCGCTGGGGCTGGGGCGTCCGAAGGGGCATGAGAGGCTTTCGCGCCAGGAAGCGCGAAGGTTCTCCCGCCTTGGGAAGGAGGCGCCATGTCCGCTGTTCGCAGGATGTTGACGACGTTGGTGGTGCTCGCGGGTTTCACGGCCGCGGCGCAGGCGCAGGGCCCGGCTGGTTCACCGCAGCCCCGGCCGCCGGTGGATCCGCAGGTGCGCACGTTGCGCGTGGAGGGCACGGGCGAGGTGAAGGCGCAGCCCGACGAGGCCTTCATCGACGTGGCGGTGGAGACGTCCGCGCAGAACGCGAAGGCGGCGGGCGAGGAGAACGCGAAGCGGATGGAGAAGGTGCTCGCGGCGCTGACGGGCGCGGGCATCGCGAAGCGGGATTTGCAGACGCGCAACTACAACGTCTATCCCGAGTACACGCCGGCGCCGCCGCAGGGCGGTGAGCCGAAGCTCAAGGGCTACCGGGTGAGCAACCTGGTGAGCGTCCACGTGACGGACCTGTCCAAGGTGGGGAGCCTGTTGGACAAGGCGTTGGCGGCGGGAGCGAACCGGGTGGACTCGGTGCGCTTCGGGCTGAGCCGCGAGGACGCGGTGCAGGGCGAAGCGCTGAGGCAGGCGGTGGCGCGAGCGCGCAAGTCCGCGGAGGTGCTGGCCGCGTCTCTCAACGTGAAGCTGGGCGCGGTGCTGGACGCGAGCACGGTGACGGAAGCTCCGCGCCTGTACCCGGCCACCTTCGCCATGGACATGGCGGAATCGCGAGCCGCGCCCACCACGCCCATCCAGCCGGAGGAGCAGACGGTGATGGCGAAGGTGACGCTCATCTTCGCGATCCAGTAGCTACTGCCATCCCAAGGCCAGCAATCTCAACGGCTTGCCGGGGTGCTGCGTTGTCGGGGGGGCCGTCATGTGCCCCCTATGTGCAGATGAGTTCTCGCAGGAATTGCTCCGTCACCGGCTCGCTGAGTTGCTGAAGCTCCTCGCGGGACGCGTTGAGGTGGGGCCGCCGGACCTGCCGCACGTCCACGGCGCGAGTGCCCAGGTCGTGCGCGAAGGCGGCCACCGCCGCATGAACGCGTCGTCCTCGCTGGGGGGCGTGCTGCGATTCCAAGCACTCCCGATGAGTCATGCCCAGGTCCAGGTCTGTGAACTCAGCGGGCCTGGTCCTGTTGTGGAGCACCGTCCAGCGACGGTCACCCTCTTCGATTTCGATGGGCTTCGTCCGGTTGGTGGCCGCGAGGAGCGCCGCGCGATTCGTCGCGGACGTCCGGGCAACGCCCTGGCGCTCCAGGAGGACCTCGCCGTCGGTCATGGGCGCCTTGAGCCAGGATGCTGGACCTTACACCACGCCATCAGTCTCTCACACCGCAGACTTGCCTCATATTGCATCTCCAGAGAAATGCACCGGGTGGGTTCTTTTGTATTCTCCATGGCAGTAAAGCCACGCCACGGACGTCATCTGTTTTTAGACCCACCGACCTCATGGGTCCTGTGGATAGTCGCCTTTGAGAGTGTATGTTCACTGACTGTTTTGGGTGAAATGAAGAGGTACTGCCATTTGAGTCTCGGAGGAGTCCATGGTGTTGAAGAAGTCCCACAATGGCCCTGCTCAAAAACAACCCATTACCAAGAAGCCAAATGTCATAAGGCCTCATCAATCTGCCAAGGACTTTCGCCAGCTCATCAGTCTTGTCCGAGCAACAGAGGAACGGCTTGTCGCGAATGGATATGATGATGTGGAGAAGCGCATTCACGTTATCCGTGGCATCTACTACGGGACCACATGGAGCGCGGATTATCAGGTAGAGCAGAGTCCGGTTCGCAATGAGGCATTCAATGGATATACGTTCTCGTCCGAACCTGAAGATCCGCGTCCCTTATTGAAGAACAACCTCTTCGAATCGATGCGGCAGAGCCGTGACGTACAAGAGGGAGATCGCTTCATCGACTTCAGCCATCTCATCATTGGCATGGACGCGCGAAGGTCCGGCCTCGCGCGCGGCATGGCAATCCCAATGCACGGAGGCACTGGTTTGGAGATATGCACATGGCTTGGCGACCTCGGAGGAGGAGCCAGTATGCTCGCCAAGGACCGGACCACCTCGCCCAACGCTCCTGTGCTGAAGCGCTTCACTGGGCTTAGTTTTGGGGATTCCAATAATCTGGAAGGCGATGTCGCAGGGTACCTCGTCGCGCGGGACAAGAGCGTCGACAAGGGCCCCAGTGCACTGGAAATTCCCGAGGGAAAATGGATCGCGGACGTCCTTGAAGAGTACCTCTCACCAGGGAGCCCCGGCACCGAGTGGACAGACCGATGCACCATATTCCTGAAGATGATGGGTGGTGAGTTCAAAGGTTATAAACTCAGCAATCGCGATGCGTTGATTGACCGTCTGGCTCGCCCGGTCGCGGAATTTGGCAGTCTCTATCTGCTGAATCGCTTGCGCCAGACAAACAGGCTCACGGCGAGCCTGCTTGAGACGTCATATCTCCACCTCGTTGGCGCTGCCAGGGAAGTTGCCCAGGTCTTTGTCAGCGCTCTTGTTTATAGTCACGAGCATCAAGGCGTAAGACTGCAGGCACGCGCCCCTGCCCCTCCTGTGACCCCCAAAGCCCAGCAAGTGACTACAGGCAGTTCCTTACTGAACGCCATCAAGTCCAAGGAGCGGGTGGAAAAGGGTGCGAAGAAGCTCGAAGAAGACGCCCAAGAGGTGGAGCAATGGTTGAAGAAGCACCTCGGTTTCCGAGGGTTGAGTTGGTAGGATCGGCCTGACCATGGTGCGCGCGGAACTCTGGAGGAAGCCATGAGGCCCATCAGCGGAACCTTGATTCTGACGCTTGGGATGATGGGGTCCGCGGCTGCGTACTTCTGGCTGGGGCTGTTTCTTTTCTTCGCCGGTCAGGCCCTGGGCGTCGTGACAGACCGGGGGCTGACCGAGGGGCTGTTCGCGGTCGGAGCCCTCGCGGGAGGCATCGCGGGCCTCTTCGCGGGACTCACGGCTGTCCTGGGCGTTCGAGCGTTGGCCGTCCACCCACCGCGAGCACTCCCGGTGTTCCTGAGCACCTGGGGCGCGTGGATGCTCCTGGGCGGCCTGGGCTCCATCTTCCTGCGGAGGGCGCTTTCACCGCAGGCCGCCGCGAGCCTCCTGGGGGTCTGCCATCTGGTCGCGTGCGCGCTCTTCCTCGCGACACAGCGATGGAGGATCCGGCGGCCCATCACGTGATCACAGCCGCCGCACCGCACGGAGTTGAAGGCTGCCCGCCCGTTGCGCGCAAGAACTCGCCGTTCCCCGTCGTGACCAGCGCAACCGAATCGTGAGACGTCCTGCGTCCTCACGCGAGAAGGTGTGCATGGACTCGGAGTTGGAGCGGTTCCTGCAGGAAGTGGAGAAACTGCCGGAGGGGAATGTGCGCATTTCCTGCCGCCCTGGCGAAGGGTAACCGTCCGGCCAATGACGTGCCGTGAGGGATTGCCGGGGGAGCGGTTCGCGGCGGACGCTTCCGGGCATGTCGAAGCAGGTGGAGAAGCCGGAGTGGGCGCGGATCACAACACTCTCCCGGTGTACGACTGGAATGGCGACAACGTCATCAATTCAATCGACCTGTTCATTTGGGAAACCCAGAAATGGCGCCCGGGCTATCCGTCTTGGCCGCTCAACCCTGACGGGTCGATGATGACCAGATGACCAACCCCGCTCAGCAATGTGTCATCTGCCACTACTGACCGCGTAGCTCGGTGAGGCTGAGCAACGCGGTCGCCGCAGTGAGAGCGGGCTCGTCTTGAGCGGCGAGCCCGCTGAATTCCTTCACGTCAGCGGATGCTCAAGTTCACGATGGCGTTGGTGCCCATGACGGCGCCAAAGGTGTCGGCGATGGTCACCAGCGCGGACTTGTGCAGCACATCATGCGCAATGGTGCCGCCGCCGGGCGCATCGACGTCCCGGGTGGCCGAGGCGTCGTCCGCCACGATGACGTTGTAGCCGAGCGGAACCGCATCACGCGCCGCGCCGGACACGCAGGCGTGAGTCATCAGGCCGGAGATGATCAGCGTCTTGATTCGAGAGATTTGCAGCTCGTGATGGAGCTCCGTGCCCTGGAACACGCTGATGTGGTTCTTCTTGACGACCTTGTGGTGAGAGGCCGGCTGGATGTCCTTGTGGCAGAAGACCGTCGCGCTGTCGTGGGCGAAGACGGGAGCGCCGGACGGGCTCACGTGCCACACGTGGAAGACCGGCAGCTTGTGCCGATCCGCGAAGGCGATGAGTCGCTTGGCGTTATTCAGCGCGCGCATCCCATCCGGAATGGGCAGCTTTCCGCTGAAGTATTCTTCCTGGAAGTCAATCACCAGCAAGGCAGTGCTGAAGGGGTCAAGCGAGTCCGGGGCGGATGCGCCAAGGATTGTGCGGATCGTGGGGTGCGACACTCTGTTCTCCGGGGCGAGGGCGGGTCGAGGATGGACGACCGCGCGAGTCTACTCACCCCCTTGCCACCAAGTGCTCCGGTTGTCCTGAATTCCGTGTTGTTACTCTGGGGCCTGGGCCAGCAGCGCGGCGTCCCGGAGCAGGGCTTCCAATCCGCCCTCGCCCTCGGTGACCCGGTAGTAGCCGCGGAGCTGTCCCCGGGCATCCACGAGGACGAAGTGCTCCCCGTGGAAGACGCTGAAGAAGTCGTCCTCGCCCGCGTCGGCGTCGCGGCCCATCATCACCCGGAAGCCCTCCAGGACGGTCGTCTCCACCTGGTCCAGCGGACCCGTCAACAGCGTCCAGTTGGACGTGTCGATGCGGTGGTCGCGCGCATAGGCGGTCAGTCGCTCCGGTGTGTCATGGCGCGGATCCACGCTGAACGAGGCGAAGCGCACGTCCAATCCCTGCTCCCGGGCCTGTCGCTGCACCCGCAGCAGCTTCTCCGTGAGCAGCGGGCACACAGTGGGGCAGCGGGTGAAGAAGAAGTCCGCGACGTAGAGGTGGCCCCTCATGTCGGCATCGGAGAAGGGACGCCCTGTCTGGGCGGTCAGCTCGAAGCGCGGGAGCGGGCCGTACAGGGGCAGGTTCTCCGCGGCGATGCGCGCGCGTTCCCGTTGAATGCGCGGCCACGCGGTGAACAGCAGCGCGATGACCCCTGCTCCCGCGAGCGCGAGCCAGGGAAGGATCCTGCGTGATGCGATGGTCTTCATAGAGGTGGGCAGGAGCGCAGACAGCGCGCGTCCTCGATGACGCGTTCGGAAGTGGAGAGGCCCTGACTCGAGTCGTAGACGCCCCGGACCTGGAGGCGTTGATCCACCAGCAACAGGAGGCGTCCGCTGTCTCGCAGCGGCTGCCAATCCGGGTGGAGCACCGTGGAGTCGCGCGACGTCGCGATGACGACCTGGACCGGGACACCGTCGGCCTCCAGTTGCTCCCGGACCTGTCGCAGGAACGCATCTACCTCCAGCGCGAACCGGATCAGGGTGAGCTGTCCATGAAGCTGCCCCGTCTCCAGCGGCTGGCCCCGCTCATCGCGAAGGGTGAGCGAGGGCAGCGGCCCATACACAGGAGGCGGTACCTCCAGCTCCCACGAGGCGTTCGAAGGGGGCGCCTCCGACCAGGCGAAGTCCAGCACCAGCACGAGCGCCGCGCATGCCAGCGCGGACACGGTCAGCCCCGCGGCTCCCAGCACCACGAACACCCACGAACGGGGCTGCGCGGAAGAGGACGAAAGGGCGGACATGACGGCGCACCCTCTCGCATCCAGACCGCATGCGCGATGCGACACCTTGTCGCAGAACCCAGGCGGCTCTCTTCCGCTACACGGCAAGGATGATGAAGGCACTGCTGATGGGAATGCTGTTGCTGGGCGCTACGCCCTCCTCTGCTCCAGACGCCGGAAGCGACGCGGGACAGGTGAGCGCGGCCACTACCATGGGGACAGCGGCCAGCGCCTCCGGCCGGCTCCGCGTCGAGATCCTCTCTTCGATGACGCCCCTCCGACGGGGCGTTCAGGTGTTCCAGGTGCGAATCACCGACGCGGTGTCAGGAAAGCCGGTGCCCGGTGTCGTGCTGTCCGTCCAGCCCTGGATGCCGGCCATGGGCCACGGCATCTCGGAGGTCCCTCGAGTCACCGCGCGAGAGCCAGGGAGCTTCGAGGTCTCCGACGTGGACCTCTTCATGCCCGGCGTCTGGGAGCTGCGATTCACGCTGAAGGGGACGGCGGAGGACACCGCGACCGTCACCCTCAAGCTGGGACGTTGAGTCAGGGTCACGCCCGGGCCTGGCGCACTGTCCGCACCTCTTCGAGGTCGTCGGGCTTCCAGGAGCCATCGAAGGCGGGCGCGTCCGGGCCGTAGATGGCGAGCCAGTACGGCGAACCCGCGCCCGGCGTGCGACGGATCATGGCGGGCGATGCGCCTTCAGGCGCCGAGACGGCGCTCCCTGCGCAGACCCACGAACGCACAGCGTCGACGCCCTTCGCCATGATGGGTTGTCGAGCGAACCCACTCCCGGCTCAACCACTTCCGACGCCTGCTGGTGCGCTGGGAGAAGCGAGAGGACACCTACGTCGCGATGCTGCACTTCGCGCTGGGCATCCTCACCTGGTTTCACTCGCTCCTACCGAAATAGGACTGAGGGAGGCGGGCTGGAGCAGGTCATCCGCAACGCGGGGTGAACCCGTCCTGTATGCTTCTCAAGGCGCGACTTCTCCGGATGTCGAGCCTTTCCCTCAAGGAGTCCCATGTCCTTCTTCCGTCAGTTGTTCGCCGCGACCCTCCTCGCAGCCTCCGCAGCCTCCGCGGAAGCCCCGAACGCGAGCTACGAGGAAGCATCCTCCAGCCAGGCCATGCTCGGCCCCATCTGCAATGAGAGCATTTGCGACACGGACCAAGACTGCCGGAATTCCTGCTCCAGCGCTCGCACCGCGACCTGCGTCCAGAACACCTGCGAGTTCACCTACCCGGGCGGTGGCGGTGGCCCTGGCGGTCCGTTCTGTGCCGAGCAGGGCTGCACCGAGAACTGGGAGTGCAGCTGCAACGGCGTCGCGGGCTACTGCGGCTCGGACTGGATCTGCCACTTCTGACGCCGGTCTCCAATGGGGGCCAGGCATTCCCAGGCGTGGACATGGCTTCCGTTCGTCGCCCTGTCGGTACTGTTCGAAGCCTTCTCCTTCTTCCTGTCCTTCATGGGGAGATGGAGACGGCTCGCGCCCACGAACCGCGGCAGCTGAGCAAGGAAGATGAGGATGGCGAGCGCGTTGACGAAGCCGGTCATCACCGCGCGCGGAACGAACTTCATGTAGCGGCTGAGTCGCAGCAGCCGGAAGACGAGCTGAAGCACGCCGGTGAGGATGGTGGCCGCGGAGATCATCCCGGGACGGCCTCCAATGAAGGCCGGCATCACCGCGATGATGAACATGGTCAAACTGCTTTCGCAGCGAGGAGGAGCCGGACCTCGACGGGAAGCCGCGTGCACGACGACAGGCGGTTGGCTTCGCTCGGCTTGGGCGCAGGGCTCAGGACTTGAGCGCCGCGGGGGCCGTCTCGCGCGGCATCAAGCCGCTGAACTCGTAGATGAACGCACCGTTCTCCGTCACGTCCACGGTGCAGGCGCCCGCGCGGGACAAGCCTTCGAGCACCTCCTTGGCTTCGGTGAACGAGAGCTGACTGCTCGCCGCCACCTCGGCGATGGTGACGCGGCCCCCGTGCTCCTTCGCGCAGGTGAGCACGGCGCGCTCGACGTCGCGGGAGTCCAGCAAGGGCCGCACCGCGACGGGCGCATCCCTCAATTCGGGCGGCAGCTTCGCGCGCCGCGAGGAGCGGACGAGCGCCAGGCCTCCGAGGATGAAGACGGCGCCGAGGATGAGCCCCGCGATCGTTTGTTCCGCCTTGCCCTCGATCAGCTTGTCGATCTCGAGGCCAATGCCAAAGACGCCGAACGCGGCGAGCGCCCAACCGATGATGCTCTTCATGCAACCCCCTTCGCGACGGGACCACCCATCCGTCCCCCAGCGCGGGTTCATAGCAGAAGGCGTCGTGTCTCAAGCGGACGCAGGGGTCCACCCGGAGTGCGTTGGCGCGCCGACCCACCCGTGGAGTTGAATGGCACGGAGAGGCCCCCATGCCGACCGACCCATCCAATCCCTCCTCGCGCCTGCCCGTCGTCTTCATCCCGCACGGCGGTGGCCCCTGGCCCTTCGTGGAGATGGGCCTTCCGAAAGCGGAGCTCCAGGCGCTCGCGACCTACCTGCGTCAGGTGGGCCAGCAGCTCGCGACGCCACCCAAGGCGCTGCTCGTCATCTCCGCCCACTGGGAGGAGCCCGTGGCCACGGTGATGACCTCCGCCGCGCCCCCCATCCTGTATGACTATTACGGCTTCCCGCCGGAGTCGTACCGCATCCCCTGGCCGGCGCCGGGCAACCCACGGCTCGCCGCGCGCGTGCGCGAATTGCTCTCAGCCGCGGGCTTCCCCACGTCGGAGGACGCGGCGCGCGGCTACGACCACGGCACCTTCATCCCGCTGAAGCTGACGTACCCGGAGGCGGACATCCCCTGCGTCCAGCTGTCGCTGAAGCAGGGGCTGGACCCGGCGGAGCACCTGGCCATGGGCCGGGCGCTCGCGCCGCTCCGCGACGAGGGCGTGTTCATCATCGGCAGCGGGATGACGTTCCACAACCTGCGCGCCTTTGGAGACCCTCGTGCGCACGAGGTCTCCGCGAAGTTCGACGCGTGGGTCCAGGACGCCGCCACCTCTCCCTCGGACGAGCGTGACGCGAAGCTCACGCAGTGGATGCAGGCCCCCTACGCGCGGCTCGCCCATCCTCGCGAGGAGCACCTGCTCCCCTTGATGGTCGTCGCGGGTGCCGCCGGTGAGGACCGGGGCACCACCGCCTGGTCCGGTTCCATGATGGGGACGCGCATCTCCGGCTTCCAGTTCGGCTGACGGCAGCGGACGTCAGCCCTTGGTGGCCGGGGCCTGCTTCTTCTCGGCCAGGACCTTCAGGACCTCCTGCGCGGTGGTGGCGGAGGACGCCGGGTTCTGTCCCGTGACGAGCCGCCCGTCGCGCACCGTGAAGCTCTTCCACAGCGGGCCGGACTCGTAGCGCGCGCTCAGCTCGCGCATCCGGGTCTCCAGCAGGAAGGGGACGATGGCGTCGAACTTCGCCGCCTGCTCCTCCGCGTTGCTGAAGGCCGCCACGCGCCTGGGCATCACCGCCTCCGCGTGGCGCCCGCCGTGCGAGAGAAGCGGGTCGTGACGCTCACGCCGGAGCCGGGCCGCCGCTCCGCGCGGAAGCCTCGGGGAACGCTCTATGTCGCGTGGCGCAGGGCCGCGGCACCCACGGCCCGCTTCCTCGCGGTGCGCGACTGGCTCCTGGCCGCATAGGCGCTGCTTCCGGAGCGCCCCGGGCCAGGGCGTGGGGCAGCGCATGCCCGCCCGCCCTCCGGCCAGGGAGGAGAGAGTCCCAGGCAGCCAGGCCCAACCCCACACGGTCGTGGTTCCCGGCGGGGCAGGGTGTCCCCATCTTTACCGGGGGAGAGCGGGCTCGCGCGCCATGGACGGGACTCCGTCGGGAAGCGGGCTCCTTCGCACGACGCGGGAGGACGTGGCCAATGCGGAGAATGCGCGGGACGGCGGGCCTGCTGGTGCTGGGCCTGGTGGGACTCGGGGGGCTGTCGGCGTGCCACGGCGGCGAGCCGGGGCAAGACGGCCCTTCCGCGAAGCACCGCGAGGGGCGTTCGGAGGTGCTTCGCGGGCTGATGGCCTCCAAGGAGACCGTGGATCCCAAGGCGCTGAAGACCGCGGGCTCGGAGGTGAAGGGCGAGCAGCCCCCCGCTCCGGCTCCAGAAGGAACGGGCGGCTCCGGTCAGCAGCCTCGGCCCATGGGCTGGGCCGCGGGCCGCGTGTCCTGGGTGGGCGATGACGAGCTGCTCTTCGTGGACGGCCATGGCCTGGAGCAGGAGGTCTTCGTGGACGAGGCCACGCGGCTCAAGCGCGCTGACGAGAACGTGCAACTGCACGACATGTCCGAGGGTGACGAAATCCGCGTCACCTACGAGGACCATGGCCAGGAGTGGATCGCCCGGGACGTGGAGGCGGTGCCCGCGGAGCCGGAGCCCAGGCCCGACCCCGAAGCCCCGCCGCTGCGCTGACTAGAACGCGCCTCCGTCCGCGCGCCGGCCCGGTGAGGACTGCAGCCCGGGCGTCAGCGTGGTGTGCAGCACGAAGCCCGCGTCCGGCGACAGGTCCGGGGAGCGGTTGATGGACACCGCGTCCACGGTGCTGAAGTAATCGACGCTGTCCACGACGCCGCCATCCTGGCGCTTGAGCTGCACGGTGTCCGACGTGTTGTTGAGGCTCAGCGTCCCACTGGAGGCCGCGACGGCGTCGGGCGTGCCGGCCGGGAAGCCCGCGGACCCACCGAAGACGACCAGGGGCCGTCCTGGTTGAAGCACCGTGCCCGGGGCGAAGACGTGCCGCGAGCTCAGGGCGTCCCACAGGCTCCAGCCGGACAGGTCCAGCGGGGCGGTCCCCGTGTTGTAGAGTTCCACGAACTCGTGCGCGGTGCCGCCGGGGAGCGCGGGCTCGTTGGCGAGCAGTTCGTTGATGATCACGCGCGGCGCCGTGCGCGTGAACCAGATGCGGCCGGGGCTCATGTCGAAGCGCGACGCGTTGGCCGTGTCCACCACGCGCACGCGCACCAGGTCGCTCTCCACGTCCGGCACGGTCCACGTGAAGGTGCCCGCGCTCGCGCTCACGGAAGGGGCCACGACGGTCCACTGGTCGCCGCTGTCGTAGGTGGCCTCGATGCGCACGGTGCTCACGCCCGCCGAGCGCCACGTCAACGTCAGCGGGGTGCCCACGACGAACGTGCCGTCCAGGGGCGCGGTGACCCGCACGCGCGGACCGGGAACGCCGCTCAGGTCGTAGCGGGTGATGACGGGGTAGTGGTCGCTGACGGTGCGGGCGTAGTCCGGGATGGTCGCGTCGGGCCGGAGCACCTGGACGCCACCGGGCACCGCGTCCACGGCGACCTCGTCGGTGACGAGCGTGTGGTCGATGACGTCGTTGTATTCCGTGGTGGTGCGGATGGTGGCGTCGGTCAGCACCTTCGTGAGGAAGGTGTAGTGCGTGGGGTCGTCCAGGAAGTTCGCGTAGGGCGTGGGCAGCGCGACGCCGTTCTGCGTGGAGATGGAGTGGTCCAGGTCATCGTTCCAGTCGCCGATGACGAGCACGCGCGCCTCGGGCAGCCACTGGTCCAGGTAGCTCTTGAGGGCGGTCGAGGAGCGCTGGCGCTGGCCGTAGGACGTCATGTCCTCGAAGGCCTTCATGTGCGTGACGATGACGACCAGCGGCGCGTCCTCGCCGTGGATGCGGGTGGTGAAGTCCACGCGCAGCGGCGGGCGTCCGCCGAAGTCGGCGGCCTGCGCGGTGAGGATGATCTGGGCGCTGCGATAGGTGAGCGAGCTGTCGTAGACGATGCCGGGCTTCTGCTCGCCCGCGGAGTACGTCGACGTGCCGCTGAGGACGTAGGTGGTGTTGTTGGCGAGGAAGCCGCGGTAGTTGCCGGACAACCCCGCCAGGAGCGTGTTGAAGTCCACGGTGTCCACCATCTCCACCAGGCCCCAGACGTGGGCCTCCGCGCCGCGGATGACACTCGTCGCCCCCGCGACCTGGAGGTCGTCGGTCATGCCGCCGTCGGAGGTGGAGTTGGCCGGGCCCTGGTTGGGTGCGCCGAACCACTCCAGGTTCCAGTGGCCCACGGTGAACAGCGTGAGGGGCGGCTGCACCATCACGATCAGCCGTGCGGACGCGGTCTGGCCCTCCGCGTCGCGGACCGTGGCGGTGAAGAGCGTCGAGCCCGCGGCGGTGGGCGTGCCTGACACGGCGCCGTCCGTGGAGAGGGTGAGCCCCGCGGCCAGCGTGCCGGTGAAGCTCCAGGTGAGCGGTGCCCGCCCGCCAGAGGCGGTGAGGTTGAAGGCATAGGGCTGCCCCACGCGTCCATCCCCGAGCCCCAGGGACGTCACCGTGAGCGCCGGAATGCCTGCATCCGGCTCTCCCGCATCGCCGCCATCGGAAGACGAGCCGCCATCGTTCAGCACACCGCCGTCACCCGACGAGCCGCCATCGTTCAGCACACCGGCGTCATCTGACGAGCCGCCATCGCCGGAGGCGCCGGCATCGTCGGGTTCACCCGCGTCGCCAGGCCCACCTCCATCGACAGACTCGCCGCCGTCGACCTGCTCGCCGCCATCGGCCTGGTTACCCCCACCATCGGACGCGCCGCCGTCGGCTTTCACTCCGCTGTCGGAAGGCTCGACCGGCGTCGAAGGTGTGGAGCCGGGACACGCGGCGAGCAGCAGGGCGAGCAGGGGCGCGACGATGCGAGGGAGGGACATGGAAGCCATCCGGTCCAGACACCGGAAAGGGACCACGGCCCATCGCGATGACGGGCGGTGCATCCCCATGCTCCCAAGAGTCGCACATCCCCCCGTCATCCAAGAAGAAGGGCCGCGCTCCCCGGTGGGGGAACGCGGCCCTGGGTTACTGCAATGTGTCAGACGCGGCGACTACGGCGTCGGAGCGCCCGGGGTCAGGGTGGTCACGAACGCGAAGTCCGCGTTGTTGTTGTTCGTGTCGTTGCCGTTCGGGCTCCGCTGCAGGGAGCCCGCGGCGGTGTTCGAGTCAGAGGCGACGGTGCGCGCGCCCTCCTCGAAGTTCAGCGACTTGTTACCCACGGTATCGGAGACCTTGATGGTGAACGTGGGGTTCTGGGGGTTGCTGGCCGCCGTCTCGTAGAAGACGCTGTCGAGAAGCGTGCCCGTCACGGTGTCGAGCAGGCCCACACCGTCACCGGTGCCGTTCTGGATGATGTCGGTGCTCGCGCCGGAGGTCGTCTTGAGGATCAGCCGCAGCGTGCCCGCCGGCAGGTTCGCCGTGGCGAAGAACGACTCAGGCGCCGCGACGATGTAGCCACCCGCGGGCAGCGACGTGACCGCGTTGCCAGCCGCGTCCTTGGTGTTCTTCAGCTCGAAGCGCAGGTACTCGATGCGCGGATTGGCGGTGGAATCACCGTTCACGAACAGCAGTTCGACGTTGGTCAGGTCCGCCGCCGCGGTGCCGCGGTTGAAGATCTCCAGGAACTCCGCGTTGTCGGTGCCCACGTTGTCGTAGTCGATCTCATTGATGACCAGCGACGGGCCCGTCGGAGGAGGCGTCAGGCCGGTGAACGTCGCGGTCTTGGCGGCCGCGTCCAGGGCCTTGCCGGCCAGGTCCTTCACCTCGCCGTTCACGGTCACCGTGTACTGCGTGCCACCCGTCAGGTCCGCCGTGGTCAGAGAGACCTGGTTGCCCGTCGTCGTCGCCGCGGAGACGGCCACGGTCGGCGTGATGCCGAAGTCCGCCGCCTCCACGGTGGCCGCGTCGAGCTTCCGGTCGAACGTCAGCCGCACTTCCGTGCCGCTCAGCGGGCGCGCCTCGGTGAGCTTCGGCGCGGGGCAGGAGGTGATGGTGAGCTGCTCCGGCGCGAACACGGACACCTGCGGCTGGGCGGTGAAGCGCCAGACCACGCCGGTGGGCACGGTCACGTCGCAGCCCGTGGCCAGGTCCAGGTCCGTGGACAGGGTGGTGGGCACGCGCAGGCGCAGGGGGCTGGGGGACGGCTCACCCGTGGTGATAAGCGGGAAGGCGGTGAAGGCCGCGCCGCTGCCAGCGCCCGCCTCCAGCTTGCCGGACACGGTGACCAGACGGCTCTCGTAGACGCCGGTCGTGCCAGCGTCCTCGAAGGAGCTGACGGCGTTCGCGTCCACCTTCAGGCCCGCGGGCGTCGCGGTGTCCAGGTTCCACACGCCGTGGTTCTTGCTCACCACGGTCAGGTCCGTGACGGTCTTCGCCACGTTGAGACCGCTGATGATCTCCTTCTCCGTGACGTTCAGCGTCACGCGGTCACCCACGGCGACCGCCGTGGTGGACGCGGTGTCGCGCACGAACATCGCCGGGCCGTTGGCCTCGGCCTGCAGGAAGAAGCCGGAGGCCTCCGTGGCCGCGCTGCCCGCCACCTCGGGCTTGATGAAGGTCACGAACGCGCCGCTCACGAGCTGCGGCGTGGTCAGCGCGCCCGCGGGGGCCGCGATGAACGCGGCGATCTGCGCGCTCGTATCCGCCGGCGGCGTGGTGACGCTGGAGGGCGTGCAGGTGTTCGTCGCGATGTCGCAGGAATCGGTCAGGGCGCAGGCCGGGGTGCACGCCTGGGGACCCCCCGTGCCGCCGTCCGTCGTGGTGCCGGCGTCCGTCTCAGTGCCGGCGTCGGTGCCCGCGTCCGTCGTGGTGCCGGCGTCCGTCTCCGTGCCCGCGTCCTCTTCCGGAGGAAGGTTCAGCGTGCGCAGCTCGCACTTGTTCTCCACGCAGGTGTACGCCTGACCCGCGGGCGGCGCGCCCTTGTCACGACAGTCGAACTGATCGACACACTCGTCGCCGCAACCCGTGCCGACCGTGACGAACACGGTGGTCACGAGCGCCGGCAGCCAGCTCCGCTTCAAGCTCTGCTTCAGCATGTAAATGCCTCCAGGGTGTCCAGATTGCAGGTGCGGTCCCCCTTACACCCGAAAACAGAGGGGCGTCCATTTGCCCAACCACCTGCCACGTCCCTGTCACCTGAAAGGACGCACAGGGGCCTGGGAAACGCAGGAAGTCAGGGACTCTTTCGTGCAGGAGCGGACGTTGGACCCGCGTACAGGTCGATGACCTCGGTGATGCCGCGCTGGCACACCGCGCAGAAGGGCACCCGGTCCCGGGTGAACATCATGCAGTCCATCTGCGGCCGGAAGTAGCCCTTCGCCTCGTAGTGCGCGCCCTCGAAGGCGCCCACCTTCCCGGAGAACTTCTGCGTGCCCAGGAATTTCTCCTCCCAGTCCCGCTGCGCCACGAACAGCGCGTCCATCTCCGACTCGGGTTTGCGCTCGGAACGAATCTTCTGCCGGCGTTGCTGCACCTGCAGGGCGTGCGCGTCATAGGCGGGCTGATTCCAGGGCGTGGGCAGCGGGGTCCCCGGCGCCACCAGGTCCTTCCACTTGAGCTGGGCGGGGTCGAGGAGCGCGGTGACGTTCTTCTCCCAGGGTTCCACCCGCTCCGCGGGCGCGGCGCCGTAGATGGGGGCGGACGTGTAGTACTCGTCCGCCAGCCCCGCGAAGTGGTGACCGAACTCGTGGACGAAGACGTAGGGGGCCCAGAGGCTGTCGGCGGCCACGGTGCTGAAGAGGTTGTAGATGCCTCCTCCGCCGTAGGTATTGCCGTTGGAGAGGATCTCCACGAACTCGTAGGGCGCGAAGGCGGCGGTGTCACGCAGCGCGGCGTTGTCGAAGGTGAGGATGTAACGCTCGGCGCCAAAGGCGTCGTAGGTGGAGCCCAGGGGCGAGCGGCGGTGGACGCCGGTGGAGGGTCGGGAGATGCCGGACTCGGACGCCTTGGGCATCAGCCCCCAGACGTTGAAGTCCGCCTTGCGCTCCTTGAAGGGGGAATAGCTGAAGAGGATCTCCACCAGCTTGCGCGCGTCCTTCTCGAACTTGGCGCGCTCCGCCTCCGTGTAGCCGTCCCCCAGGATGAGGAAGTCCACCTTGTCCTGCGGCGGTCCGTTCTCCAGCAGCTTCAGCAGCGGGCCCGGCGCGGGCGGCGAGGACGGATCCACGAAGGGGTCCTTCGGATCCACCACCACCGACCAGATTTCGCGGAAGGCGTTCTGCGCGTCGCGCTTCTTCAGGATGACCTGGACGGGGCTGTCCGGCGCGGGGAAGCGCAGTGACTCACTGAAGGTGCGGTGAGCCTGCTTCGCCTCGTCCGTCAGCTCCCACTCGCCGAAGATGGAGGCGAAGCCGCGCGAGAACAGGAGCCGGTTCGTCCGCCGGTCCCGCACCTCGAAGAGGTACTTGCCCAGGTTCGTCTCGTCGATGGCCCGCGCCGGGTGTCCCGGCCAGGGCAGGGGCTCCACCACCAGCCGCTCCAGGCTGAAGCGCTCCTCGGTGGCGTTGCCGGTGTGGAAGTAGTCGACGCGGAACGTCCGGGGCGCGGCGAGGGCGGTGCTCGCCGTGAGCAGCAACAGCAGGAGGGAAGCGCGCATGTGGCGCGACTCTACGCGCCCGGCGCTTCCCATCCAGGAACCTCCGGCCGGGACCGTCCGCTCAGAACGTTCCGGACACGCTCGCCGCCGCGCCCGTCTCGTCCGCCGTCACACCCAGCGTCACGGGCGCTGGCTTCGCGGGGGAGGACACGAGGAAGAGCACCGCCCCGGTGACGACCGCCGCGCCGCCGCCCACGAGCAGCCCCGTCATGACGTGGCTCTTGCCCACCAGAGAGTCGCGCAGCGCGACGGCCCGCGCATCCGTGCTCACCAACTGGCCGCCGTTGGCCGCGCGGCGCTCCTCCAGGCCGTTCAGGTCCTTCTGGGCCAGCAGCCGCACCACGCCCGCACCACCCAAAGCCGCCACACCCGCGCCCACCGTCACGTACGACGCCGTGCGCAGGCCCGTGCTGGGGGCGGCGTCGCTGGAGACGTCCTCCGACAGCAGGTTGGGCGCGGTGAGGTCCGCGCCCGTGCCGGAGGCGCTGGCCGTGCCCCGCGCGCCGCCCGCGTCCCAGGGCGCCTTGCCGTTGGCGTTGTTCATCACCACGAGGTTGGAGGGCGAGCGCCCGGTGGTGACGAAGTCCACCAGCGCGGAGAGCGCCTCACCGGGCGCGTCCAGGCCCTGCGTCTTGAAGCCGCCCTCTCGCAGCTTCTGCCCGCCGTCGACGTTGAGCACCGTGGCGGCGAACCACTTGGGCCCGCTGCTCGGGCGCTCCAGACGCACGACGATGACCTCCTCCACGCCCAGCGTGCCGCCCAGGCGCACCGCGTGGCTCCAGGTGCGCTCCTCGTTGCCGTCCGCGGCGGCGAGGCACGGGAAGGGCGCGGCCGTCACGGACCCCTCGTAGGCCAGGTCCACCAGGAGCGGCGTGTCCGCGCCCTGCGCCTGCACCTGCCGGGGGAAGCTCACCGCGTCCCCCTTCACCATCGTCAGCTCGTACGCGCCGGCGGGCAGCTCCACCGTGAGCGGCGTCTGCCCCACGCTCAGGCCCTCCAGGTACACGTCCGCCGCGGGCAGCGTGGACTTCAGGGACAGCTTCACCTTCTGCGTCTTGGCCAGGTCGCGGCGCAGCTTCTCGAAGGCCTGCCGGATGGAGGGGGCGTACTGGTCCGGATCCAACTGGTACTTCGGCTGGAGGCGCAGCACCTGGAGGAAGGCCGCGTCGCTGTCCTTCGTCTTCCCCATCGCCCGGTGGTTGAGTCCGTGCAGCAGCTGCGCGTGGGCGAAGAGCTTCCAGCGCGGCGCGCCCGGCGGCAGGCGGCGGATGTCGCTCAGGGCGTCGTCCAGGAGCTGGATCGCGCGGGCGTTGCGGCCCTCGTAGAACTGGTCCTGCGCGGCATCCAGCTGGCGCTGGAGGTCCTCGAAGGAGCGCGAGGAGTCGGGGAAGAGGCGCTCGGCGAACTCGGGCGCGGTCAGCAGGTGCTGTTCGGGTCGGGCGCGGAGGGCGTCGTAGAACGCCTTGGACTGGCCGCTCAGCTCGGCGTCCCGGCAGTCGCCGCTGGAGACCACCAACCGGTGGGGCGCGGCCCCCGAGGCGGCGGCGCACAGCAGGCACAAAAGCAGCGCGAAGGCGGACGGCTTCGGACGGAAGGGCATGGTCACGTGGGTGTGGAAGGGATGGCCGGACCGGCGATGCAGGCCGCGTTCCGTCCTCTACCGGACTGTCCACCCTCCAGGCCAGCGACCCCGGAGCCTGCCTCCCGGTCCCGCACGTGGACCCCCGTCCGGATTCCGGGCCCCCTGCCTCGCTGGCTGCCCTCCGGGTGAGTCACCTGTGTCCCGGGTGCGACGCCGGGCGTCATCCCCACCTTTCCGTCCACGAACCCTTTCGAATGCTCGGGCCGTCCAGAGCCGGCGGGCCCGCCAACAAGGACCCCACTCCATGGATCGCATCTGGAAGAAGAAGGTCATCGTCATCACGGGCGCCTCCAGCGGCATTGGCCGGGCCACCGCGCTGCTCCTGGCGAAGAAGGGCGCCCACGTGGTGCTCGCCGCGCGCCGGGAGGACCCCCTGGAGGAGCTGGCGGCCGAGTGCGAGTCCCACGGCGTCCAGGCGCTGGTGGTGCCCACGGACGTGGCGGACGCGGAGGCCGTGCGGAGGCTGGCGGAGGCCGCGGTGGAGGCCTTCGGCCACTTCGACGGCTGGGTGAACAACGCGGGTGTCTACATGCTGGGCAGCCTGGAGGAGACGCCGGACGAGGCGTTCCGCCAGCTCATGGAGACGAACTTCTTCGGCACGGTGAGCGGCGCGCGCGCGGCGCTGGCCCGGTTCCGCCGCCAGGGCTACGGGACGCTCGTCAATGTGTCCTCCACCTTTGGCACCGTGCCCGCGCCGTACCTGAGCGCCTACGTGGCCTCCAAGTTCGCGGTGCGCGGCTTCTCCGCGTCGCTGCGCCAGGAGATGCTGGGCACGGGCATCGACGTGTGCACGGTGATGCCCGCCGCCATCGACACGCCCCTGTGGCGCCACACGGCCAACTACACCGGCTGGCGCATCCGCCCCGTGGAACCCGTCTACACGCCGGAGCGCGTGGCCCGCACCATCCTCCGCGTGCTGCGCCACCCCCAGGACGAGGTGATTGTCGGCCCCGCGGGGAAGAGCTTCGCGGCGATGCACGGCCTGTTCCCTCGCACGTACGAGCGCACCATGCGGGCCGGCACGGACGCGCTGCACTTCAAGGACGAGCGGCAGGGCCCCACCCCCGGCAACATCTTCCAGCCCATGGAGGAGGGGGATGCGGCCTCGGGCGGTTACCACGGCACCGGAAAACAATGGCTACGTCGTCTGTTGGTGGCCGGAGGGCTGGCCGCCGCGGCGGTGACGCTGCGCCGGCGTGCGGCCGAGCGGCACCTGGAAGCACGGCTGGCCCACGCCCTGGGGGTGTGATGCCCATGTTTCCGGAGGAGTCCCCATGCCGGGGCTCTTTTCGTGACGGGGCCATGACATGAACTGGGGAAGAGTCGCGCCCGCCATGAACATCGCCGTCCTCGTCAATCTGCGCGCGCGTAAAGGGTCCGAAGGGATGGGCGGGCTCGTCCGAGACCTGCTCCCCCGGGCCCGGGTGGCCCTGACCCGTTCCCTGGAGGAAGCCCGGGAGTGGGTGGACCAGCTGAGGCACGACCCGCCCAGCCTGCTGCTCGCGGGCGGAGGCGACGGCACCATCACGGGCCTGCTCAACGAGCTGCGCTCCCAGGGTGTGGCCCTGCCGGCCATTGGCGTGCTGCCGCTGGGCACGGGCAACGCCTGGGCCCGCGTCACCGGGGCGCCGCGTCCCCAGGTGGCCCTGAAGCAGATCGCCGCGTATGGCGAGCGCCTGCCTCCCCTGCGTCCCTTCTCGCTGGTGCGGGTGGAGGGCCGGGTGGCGCCCTTCGCGGGCACGGGCTGGGACGCGGAGATGATTCAGGACTTCAAGAACCAGCTCGCCGCGGCCGGTCCGCTGAAGAAGTCGCAGGCCGGCCTGCGCGGCTACCTGGGCGCCATGTTCACGCGCACGGTGCCTCGCCACCTGTTCGGCGAGGGCAACCCGAACGTCTCCGTCTACAACCTGGGCGCGTCCGCGCTGACCATCGACGCGTCGGGCGCGGTGCGGCCGCTGCCCAACAGCGGCGAGGGGCAGCTCTTGTACCAGGGCCCCGCGGGCGTGGCGGGCGCGGCGACGACGCCGGAGTGGGGCTTCGGCTTCAAGGCGTTCCCGTTCGCGCAGGCGGTGCCGCACCGGCTGTCCGTGCGCGTGTACGGCGCGGGCGTGATGGAGGCCACGCGCAACATGTTCCGCCTGTGGCGCGGCGAGCACCCCATGCCGCGCATGCACGACTTCTTCGTGGAGCGCCTGCGGATGGACTTCGACCGCGAGGTGCCCTTCCAGATGGGCGGCGACGTGCTGGGCATGCGCCGCTCGCTGGAGTTCGACCTGGCGGAGGAGAACGTCAACCTGGTCGACTGGCGGCGTCTGGGCCGGCTCGTCGCGGTCTGAACAAGACCTGTCGGCCCGCGTCCTCCCTCGCTACGACAAGAGGAGGACGCCCCGGTTCTCGTCGTAGGTGAACAGCTCTCCGAACCGGGCCCACCGGGCGAGGGTGTCGAAGATGCGCTCGTAGTCCTCGGACGGCATGCTCAGGACGATGAGGTCCAGGACGAGCTCCCGGTCCAGCTCCTTGCGGGGTTGCTGAACGAGCGCCGCCCACACCTTGCGGAAGAGCCCCAGATGGAGGAGCTGCTCGCGCCACAAGCGCTTGCGCTCCGAGGCGTCTCCCTGGAGGAAGCGGACACCACAGGCGGACAGCAGCACCATCCGCTTGGGCGTGTCCACGAAGTCGAGCATCTCCGCGGCCTTCACCACGTTGATGACCTTGCCGAACTCCTGGTCCGTGTCGGCCGCGATCCGGAAGAGCTCCTCACGGCCTCCTCGCGCGTCCAGGTACTCCAGCAGGCCCACGAGCTCCCCGCCGGAGGCGTCCGGCAGCGGCTCCACCGGCGTCGCGGTGATGGACACCGGGGTGGACGGCTCCTGCGTGTCGGGCAGCTCGTGGCCGGTGATGATGTCGTGCAGGCGGTCCACCAGCCGCAGCAGCTCGGGGGAGCGGTAGTCCCGGGGACGCGGCAGCCGGTTCTCCACCACGGTGCGCACCACGCCAGGGTGCGCACCGAGCACGACGATGCGGTCCGCCATGTAGACCACTTCCTTGATGTCGTGGCTCACCATCAGGATGGACGAGGCGTGCTTGTCCTTGGCGGACCAGATGTCGAGCACCTCGGCGCGGAGGCTCTCGGCGGTCAGCGCGTCCACCTGACTGAAGGGCTCGTCCATGAAGAGCAGCTCGGGGTCGAGCGAGAAGGCGCGCGCCATGCCCACGCGCTGCTTCATGCCGCCCGACAGCTCGCGCGGATGGGCCCGCTCGAATCCCTCCAGCCCCACCTTGCGGATGGACTGGGACACGCGCGCGGCGACCTCGTCGCGCCCGAGCCCCGCTGCCTTGAGAACGACCTCGACGTTCTGCTCGACCGTCATCCACGGGTAGAGCGCGAAGGATTGGAAGACGATGGCCACTCCCGGGTTGAGGCCCTGGAGCGGGCGCCCGCGGTACAGCACCTCCCCGCGCGTGGGCCGCAACAGCCCGGCGAGGATGCGCAGCACGGTGGACTTGCCGCAGCCTGACGGCCCCAGCAGGCACACCACCTCGTTGGGCTGGACCTGGAGTGAGACGTCCTCCAGGACGAGGAGCGGCGCGCCGTGAGGCTGCGCGAAGGATTGGCTCACCCCGCGCAGCTCGCAGAGCGGAACGTTGGACGATGCGCCTCGGGCATCCAGGGACCGGGAGGTGTCGACGCGATCGAGGCTCATTTGCTCAGGGAGAAGCGCGTCTCGGCCAGGTGGTGGAGTCTCCTCCACACCAGGCGGTTGAAGGTCACGACCATCACAGACATGACCACGACACTCGCGCTCAGCAGCTGGAAGTTCGCGGACGCCGCGGCCTGGCTGATTTGAGCGCCCAGGCCAGGGGCCGTGAGGACTCGCCCTCGGAAGGTGACGTACTCCGACACGATGCTCGCGTTCCACGCGCCTCCGGCGGCCGTCACCCATCCCGTCACCAGGTATGGGAAGACCGAGGGCAGGTAGAGGCTCCAGAAGCGCCGCCAGACGCTGAGCCGATAGCTCGCCGCCATCTCCCGCAGGTCCGCGGGGATGGCCGTGGCGCCGGCCACGACGTTGAAGAGGATGTACCACTGGGTCCCCAGCAGCATGAGCCACATGCTCCCCCACCCCAGGCCCACGCCCAGGGCGCTCAGGACCGCGATGACCATGGGGAAGAGCATGGGCGCCGGGAAGGACGCCACCACCTGGATCACCGGCTGAAGCAGCCGGGACAGGCGCGGGGACAGCCCGATGGCCAATCCCGCCGGCACGGTCCACAGCGTCCCCAGGCAGGTAGCCAGGAGTACGCGACCCAAGGTGAGGAGCGCCTTGCCCAGGGTGTCCCCCCAACGGGCGAGGGGGAGGTCCCGGAGGATGAACATCAACCGCCCGGCCCCCACGAGAAGGGCCACCACGAGGAGGAGCAGAAACGCCTGGGACAACAGCCACGGCAGCCGGGGAGACAGCCGCCCGCCGCGCCGGTGCGTCTCGGGAGACGTGGCGTGCGCGTGCCGCCTCCAGGCGTTCTTCAGCGCCGCGAGCAGGGTCGAGCGGCGCAAGAGGGTGAGGAACCAGGACCCCATGGCAGCCACCTGTCCGCCCTCCTCCGTGCGGAACTTCTGCGCCCAGACGACCACGGGCCGCCAGAGGAGCTGGTCCAACAGGACGATCATCGAGGTCATCGCGAAGACCGCCCAGACCATGGCGGCCGTGTTCCCGCGCGCGACGGCCACGCTCATGTAGGAGCCAAGCCCTGGCAGGCGGAAGTCCCGGTCCCCCAGGACGAAGGCCTCGTTGATCATCAGGAAGAACCAGCCCCCCGCCATGCTCATCATGCTGTTCCACACGAGGCCGATGGTGGCGAAAGGCAACTCCACCCAGCGCAGGCGCTGCCAACCATTGAAGCGATAGACGGTGGCGGCCTCACGCTGCTCCTGGGGGACCGAGCGCAGCGAGTGGTAGTAGCTGAACGTCATGTTCCACGCCTGCCCGGTGAAGATCATCACCACCGCCGCCAGCTCCAGCCCCACGTTGCTCCGAGGGAAGGCGGCGACGAGGGCCAGCACGAGCCCCGGCATGAAGCCGAGCACGGGGATGCTCTGGAGGATGTCGAGCAGCGGCAGCAGCACGCGCTCGGCCCGCGCGTCCTTCGCGGCCCAGTACCCATACGTGAGGGTGAACCCGAGCGAGAAGACGTAGGCGATGAGCCCCCGGCACAGCGAGAAGAAGGCGTAGCGCGGCAGGGCGGCGGGCGACAGGTCGATGTCCACCGTCGGCCGCAGCGTGCCCGTCCACTCCTGGACGGTGCGGGTCAGCCCGAACAACACGCCCGCCAGGCCCGCGACGATGAGCAGGTCCACCCAGCCCGGAGTCCGGCTCGATTCGAGCGCGGCGTTCGACTCGCCAAAGGTAGAGGACGAAGGGCGACGCACGCCGCCCGGCATTGCGACATCCGTACCAGGGGCACTTCACGGGCATGGGCCGTGCGCGGCCAGGCATCCGGCTGCCCGCTCGGGGATTCGGGGTCGACGAAATGCCTGCTTGCCGGCACCGTGTCCTCTGGACACGATGTCGGCCGGAGGGTTTCCCCGTGAGCCACACCTATGAGTACCCGCGCCCTGCGGTGACGGTGGACTGCGTCGTCTTCGGGTTGGACGAAGAGGACCTCAAGGTGCTGCTCATCCAGCGCGGCGTGGAGCCGTACCAGGGCCGGTGGGCGCTGCCCGGTGGCTTCGTGCGCATGGACGAGTCCCTGGAGGACGCCGCGCGCCGCGAGCTGGAGGAAGAAGCGGGCCTGCGCACCAGCCATTTGGAGCAGCTCTACACGTTCGGTTCACCGGACCGCGACCCCCGGGGCCGCGTCATCACCGTGGCGTACTTCGCGCTGGTGAAGCTGTCCCAGCACCACCTCCAGGCGTCCACCGACGCGCGCGAGGCGGCGTGGTTCTCCGTCTGGGACACGCCGAAGCTCGCGTTCGACCACGCGGACGTGCTGGCCACCGCGCTGCAACGGCTCAAGGGCAAGGTGCGCTACCAGCCCATCGGGTTCGAGCTGCTGCCGCCCAAGTTCACGCTGTCGCAGCTCCAGCGGCTGTACGAGACGGTGCTGGAGCGGGAGCTCGACAAGCGCAACTTCCGCAAGAAGATCCTCGCCATGGACCTGCTGGAGGAGCTGGACGAGGTGGAGCAGGACGTCTCCCACCGCGCCGCGCGCCTCTACCGGTTCGACCACAAGAAGTACAAACAGCTCGAGAAGGCCGGCTTCAACTTCGAGCTGTAACCCTCACACCTCCCGCCACACCCATCGGCGCCCGCTGACAGGTTGTCCCACGTCGCCTTGACTTAGTGTCATATGGACACTATGTTGGTGTTGTAGATACACGAAGTCGGGCGGCGCGGGGCCGCTCACTCGCCAGCAGGTTCCCAGGTCGTGCGTGCCCTTCGAGGGCCACGGGAGAGCCATGTCCACGCTGCCCTTCGATGTCGCGGTGGGTTCGGTGCAGGGCCGGGAGCACGCGCGCTCGGGGCGCAACAACCAGGACGCCGCCTGCGTCCGGGAGAGCGAGCACGGGCTGGTGGTGGTGGTGGCGGACGGGTGTGGCAGCCAGCCGTGCAGCGAGTTGGGGGCGCAGATGGGCGTGCGGCGGCTGGCGCAGGCTGCGCAGGCGAGGCTGGCGCGCGGTGAGACCGCGGACGGCGCGGACTTCCTGCCCGGGCTGCGCTCGGACCTGTTGGAGCTGATGGAGGGCCTGGCATCCACGCTGGGGCGGGACGTGCTGGGGGACCTGCTCTTCACGCTGGTGGGGGCGGTGATGACGCCGGCTCACACGCTCGTCTTCTCGTCGGGGGACGGGGTGTGGATGCTCAACGGCGAGGTGCACGCGCTGGGGCCGTTCCCGGGCAACGCGCCGCCGTATCTCGCGTATGCGCTGCTGCGCGGGGAGGACGTGCGGCTGGAGCCTCGGGCGCTGGTGCCCACGGAGGACGTGCACGCGCTGCTGGTGGGCACGGACGGGGTGGGGGACCTGCTGGACCTTTCGCAGGCGCGGCTGCCGGAGCGCGATGAGGCGGTGGGTCCGCTGTCGCGCTTCTGGACGGAGGACCGGTACTTCACGAACCCGGACGCAGTGCGACGGCGGCTGGCGCAGCTCAATCGTGAGTCGGTGCGCGCGGACTTCGTGGAGCGGCGGCTGCTGCGCACGCCGGGGTTGCTGACGGACGACACCACGCTGGTGGTGCTGCGCCGCCGGATGGGGAGGGCGTGAGGCCATGGACGTCTGGCTGGAGGGAAAGAAGGTCCGGTTGGATCCGCGGCAGGCGCTGGGCAAGGGCGGCGAGGCGGATGTGTATGACCTGGGCGACGGCCGCGCGCTCAAGGTCTTCAAGCAGCCCGAGCACCCGGACTACCTGGGCCTGTTGCCCGAGCAGGCCGCCGCGAAGGCCCGGCTCGTGGAGCACCAGCGCAAGCTGCGCGCGTTTCCCTCGGGACTTCCTGCGCGAGTGGTGACGCCGCAGGCCCTGGCCACGGACAAGAAGGGCGCGGAGGTGCTGGGCTATGCGATGCGCAAGCTGGACGGCGTGGAGCCGCTGCGCCGGTGGAGCGAGCCCTCGTTCCGGCGCGCGGGAGGCAAGGCCGCGGACGCGGTGACGGTGCTGGCGGGGCTGCACCGGGTGCTGGCGGCGGTGCACTCGGCCAGCGTCGTGGTGGGGGACTTCAATGACTTGAACGTGCTGACGGTGGGCACGGACGCGTACTTCATCGACGCGGACAGCTTCCAGTTCGGTCCCTACCTGTGCCCGGTGTTCACGGAGAAGTTCCTGGACCCACTGCGGCTGGACCCGAGCGCGCGGACGCTGACGCCCGCGCGGCCGGCGACGATGGAGAGCGATTGGTATGCCTTCGCCGTCACCGTGATGCAGTCGCTCCTGTGCGTGGGGCCGCAGGGCGGCATCCACAAGCCGAAGGCGCAGGCGGCTCGGCTGAACGCGGTGGGACGGCTGCTCCAGCGCGTCACGGTGTTCCACCCGGACGTGCAGTACCCCAAGCCCGCGCTGCCCCGGGTGTCGCTGCCGGATGACTTGCTGCACCTGTTCCACCAGGTGTTCGTGGAGGACCGGCGCGGCGCGTTCCCGCTGCCGGTGCTGGAGGGACTTCGCTTCACGGTGTGCGCGTCGTGTGGCCTGGAGCACGCGCGAGCCGCGTGTCCCACGTGTCAGCCGCACGCGACGGTGGCGGCCACGCCGGTGTCGGCGGTGCGCGGACAGGTGACGGCGAAGCGGACGTTCACGACCCGAGGCGTGCTGGTGCACGCGAGCGCGGAGGACGGGACGGTGCGCTTCGTCTACCACGCGGATGGCGCGTACCGGCGCGAGGACGGGCGCACGGTGATGCGCGGTGCGCTGGACCCGACGCTGCGCTGGGCGGTGCAGGGGGACGTGACGCTGCTGGGGCAGAAGGGGCGCGTGGCGGTGTTCCCGCCGGGCCGGGAGCCGGAGTTCCTGGGCGTGGATGTCTGTGAGAACCGGCCGGTGTTCGCGGCCAATGCCAGACACCGGTTCTGGGCGGCGGGCGGCGGGCTGTGGCGCGATGGCACGTACGGGGCCGAGCGGTGGGGGGACGTCCTGCAGGGGCAGACGCGGCTGTTCGTGGGACCCCGGTTCGGTCTGGGATTCCACCGCGCGGCGGGGCTGCGGGGGGCCTTCCTGTTCAACGCGGAGCGCAAGGGCCTGCGGGACGGACTCGCGCTGCCGTGGCCGTCAGGGCAGCTGCTGGACGCGGAGGCCGTGTTCGACGCGGACTCGGTGTGGCTGCTGCTCGCGGAGGAGGCCAACGGCCGCACCGTGCATCACGCGGTGTTGCTGGGCTCGGACGGGGCGGTGCGCGCGAGCGCCCGGGCTGACGCGGGGGATGGCTCGTGGCTGGGGACGCTGCGTGGAAAGTGCGCCGTGGGGGGCGCGCTCTTCTGCGCCACGGACGCGGGGCTGACGCGCGTGGAGCTCCAGCAGGGCCAGTTGGTGGCGGTGCGTGAGTTCCCGGACGCGGAGCCGTTCGTGGACGCGGGCTGCGGGTTGCTGCTGTCGCGAGAGGGATTGACGGTGGTGGGGGCGCAGGACCTCACCTTGCTGCGGATGAAGTGAAACACACACAGGGGGATGGACATGAAGAAGACGACCGCGAAGGAACTGCCTCTGCCCGGGTTCTACAATTCGAACCACGCGGCGGAGTACGGCTACGGCGCGAACGCCGGGAAGCTCCAGCGTGACGCCGGGGCGTGGAAGGCGGCGCAGGGCGTGACGGCGGCGGCCACGGACCGCTTCAACCTGCACCTGCTGCTCATCGACGTGCAGAAGGACTTCTGCTTCCCGGATGGCTCGCTGTACGTGGCGGGGCGCAGCGGGCGGGGCGCCATCGACGACAACCGCCGCATCGCGGAGTTCATCTACCGGAACCTGGGGACGCTGACGAACGTCACCGCGACGCTGGATACGCACTTCGCCTTCCAGATCTTCTTCCCGTCGTTCTGGGTGGACCAGGACGACCAGCCGCTCCAGCCGTACCGCGAGGTGACTCGCGAGCAGATTGAACGCGGCCAGGCGAGGCCGAACCCCGCGGTGGCGAAGTGGCTGTGCGGCGGCAACTACCCGTGGCTGCTCAAGCAGGTGAAGTTCTACTGCGAGGAGTTGGAGCGCGCGGGGAAGTACACGCTCTACCTGTGGCCGCCGCACTGCCTGCTGGGCAGCGACGGGCACGCGCTGTCGGGCGTGGTGCAGGAGGCGCGGCTGTTCCACTCGTACGCGCGCGGCGTGCAGTCGTGGGCGGAGGTGAAGGGCGGCAACCCGCTGACGGAGAACTACTCGGTGCTGCGGCCAGAGGTGTTGATGCGGCATGACGGCCAGCCGCTCGCGCAGCGCAACACGCAGTTCCTGAAGACGCTGCTCACGTCGGACGCGGTGGTGATTGGCGGGCAGGCCGCGAGCCACTGCGTGAAGAGCAGCATCGACGACCTGTTGGGAGAGATTGTCGCGCAGGACGCGGCGCTGGCTCGCAAGGTGTACCTGCTGACGGACTGCATGTCGTCGGTGACGGTGCCGGACGGCAAGGGCGGCTTCGCGGCGGACTTCACGCCGCAGGCGGACGCGGCGCTCAAGCGCTTCGCTGACGCGGGCATGCACCTGGTGAAGTCGACGGACCCGCTGGCGAGCTGGCCGGACCTGCACCTGGCGTGACGTCTGGAATTGGCACTCACACGAAGGGAGACACGGACATGAGCAAGGCGAACGGGACGGGTGTCACGAAGCTCTTCGAGGACGCGCACGCGGAGGGCATCCTCAGCCCCGCGGGGTTGCAGACGCTCACGGTGGTGGACCTGGGGGCGCAGATCCAAGCGGGCCTGGGCATCCACGTGGACGACGTGCAGGCGAGCGAGGTGGTGCTGGTGACGGTGATGCCGGATGACTCCGGGAGCATCTCGCACGCGGGGCACACGAAGACGGTGTGCGACGGGCACAACCTGGTGCTGGATGCACTGCTGGCGAGCCAGCAGAAGGACGGCGTGCTGTTCCACACGCGCTACCTGAACGGACACGTGCTCAATCCGTTCCGGCCCCTGGAGGACGTGGTGCGGATGCACTCCAAGAACTACTCGGCGGACCAGGGGACGCCGCTGTACGACCAGGCGGTGGTGCTGCTTGGAACGGTGCTGGCGAAGGCGCAGGAGTTCAGCGGCAACGGGGTGCCGGTGCGCACGGTGACGCTGCTCATCACGGACGGCGCTGACGCGGGCTCGCAGAAGGCGCGGGCGAAGGACGTGGCGGCGCTGGTGAAGGACCTGCACCGGGTGGAGAACCACATCGTCGCGGCGATGGGCATCGACGATGGGGTGACGGACTTCCGGCGCGTGTTCCAGGAGATGGGCATCTCGGACCGGTGGATTCTCACGCCTGGGCAGAGTGCCCAGGAGATCCGCGCCGCGTTCCAGGTGTTCAGCCAGTCCGCCGTGCGCGTCAGCCAGGGTGCGGCCAGCTTCAGCCGCACGGCGCTGGGTGGCTTCGGAGCCTAGCGGGCGCGGAAGGCCAGGCGTCATGCCCGGAGGAAGTCTCCGAGCAGCTCGCGGACCTCCGCTGGCCGCTCCTCGGTCACCCAGTGGCCGGTGTCCCGGAGGATGTGGGGCTCGACCTGGGTTGCCACTGCACGCGCCTGCGCGACGAGCGGTTCGCCCATGGACTTGTCACCGCCAATGACCATCACGGGCATGGGGAGCTTGTTCCGGGCCAGCTCCCGGAAGGCCTTCTTGTCCTGGTCCAACGCCTGGAAGTAGCCCCACGTCGAGTGGAGCCGGCCCGGGGCCGCGTAGGCCTCCGTGTACGCCTGCCGTTCCGCTTCGCCGACGGCCTGGGGATTGGCGGCGAAGTCGGTCCAGAAATGGTCGAAGTAGATGCGCTCACGCCCCTGCACCAGCTTCTCCGCGGTGGGGCCGTTGAAGGTGAAGTGCCACACGGCCAGGCTGCTCATGACCTGGTCGGACCAGGGCTCGATGCCCGGCAGGAACGCGTCCAGGAGGGCCAGGCGTTCGACCTCGTCGGGGAACAGGGCGGCGTAGGCGTAGGCGACCATCAGGCCGATGTCGTGGCCCACGACGGAGACCTTGTCGAAGCCGAGCTTCTTCACCAGCGCGCGCATGTCGCGGGCCATGGTCTCCTTGTCATAGCCCTTCGCGGGGGCGGCGGAAGCACCCGCGCCTCTCAGGTCCGGGATGAGCACGGTGTGCTGCTTCGCGAGTTCGGGGGCCAGACGCCACCACATGAGGTGCGTCTGCGTGTAGCCGTGCAGCAGCACGACGGGGCTGCCCTTGCCGCCGATGACGAAGTGGATCCGCGTGCCGTTGACGTCCTCGTCGCCTTCGCGGAAGCCTTCCGGGAAGAAGGGACGGACGGTGCTCGGCTGCTGGCGTGTCATGGGCGCCTCCTCGCGAGAGCGGGTTCACGCCTCAGGGTGTGCATGCCCCGCGTGCGTGAGGCGCCAGGTCGAGCGGGGAGCCCGGCGCTCGGGTCCCCGGAGCCCTCAGGCGTCCTGGGGTGGCTGCAGGCGGGACTGGATGAACTCCAGGTACTTCGCGTCGTCGCCTTCGAAGAGCTCCTCGCCTCCGCCCATGAAGGCGCGGGCGAGCTCGTCGGCCGCGCGGGCTTCGTCTCCCAGCTCCAGGGCGCACTGGCCGAGCCGCAGGTGGATGAAGGGATTGCCGAGCCCTCCCGGCGAGTGGACGGCATCCCGGAAGTGCTCGCGGCAGTCCTCGAAGCGTTCGAGCTGGAAGTACATGTCGCCGATGGCGGCGCGCACCCAGGTGTTCTGCTGATGGTCGCGGGTGGGCTCGGGAATCAGGGCGAGGGCGGCCTTGAAGTGCTTCAGGGCCTGCTCGAAGTCGTCCTCTCCCGCCGCGGTGTCTCCCTGGGCGCAGAGGTCGGTGATGCGCTGGTGGGTTTCATCGGGGATCGACGTCATCGTTGCTCCGAGGACCGGGGAGACATTCGCGGTCCTCGGAGCAGTCTACTTAGAAGCAGGCGAGTTCGTCTTCGTAACGGGAGTAGGGCGCGCCCTGCCACTGGCCGGAGATCCAGGCGCTGCCCTCACCGCAGTAGCACCGCCAACGGCCCACTTCGTTGGTGAAGCCTGGGTCGCTGTAGAACACGCGGCTGTACTCCTCGGTGCCGCTGCAGGGAGGCAGTTCGTCCTTGCGCGTGGCGAGGTCCGGCTGCTGTGCCTCCGCGGTGGGGTCCATCCCGCCACAGCCCGCCAGCATCAGGCCCACCGTCAGTACCGCGCCGCTCATGATGGATTGGATGCGCATTGTCACTCCCTGCCTTGTCGGCATTTGAGGAATAACGAGCCTAGCAGGGTGATGACACGTCGTGGATGGGAGACGCCACTTGGGCACGAAACCGTGGGGACGGGCTGGCTGCTGGCTGATGCTGCTGGTGTTCTGGGCGGGCTGCGCCAGTGGACCCACGGTGCGGCTGCGCACGGAACGGGAGACCCGGACATACGCCCCGGCCACGTGGGACCGCCGTGTGCCGGTCAGCGCTCGGGAGTTCGAGGAGGCGCTGACGCGGCTGGTGCTGGAGGCGCCACTGGCGGTGCGGGCACCGAGGGTGGTGCTCGCGGTCGCGAAGAAGGGGGCGCAGCTGGACCTGGGGTTCGGGTTCATGCTGCGGGACGGGTATGGGCGGTGGTGCCGGGCGCATGTGGCTCCGGGGGATTGTCTGTCGTTGCTGGAGGACGGCGCGGGCTTCGGTGAGTTGGACCGGCTGACGCTCGCGGTGGGCATGTCGCTGGACCCCTTGCGCGCGAGCATTGGCGCGGCGCTGCAGGACACGCTGAACCCGGAGTTCTTCGTGTCCGTGGTGTCGGGCGCGATTGCGTCCTGGGTGGTGTTGGCGGCGGCGCCAGAGCCCGTGTTCACCAAGGCCGCGGCGGTGATTGCGGCCGTGTTCCTGGCGTACGTGGGCGTGCAGTCGTTCCTCACGGTGGTGCGGGCGTGCGGTGCGCTGAAGGAGGCGACAGACCGGGCGCGGACGTTTCAGGAGTTGGAGGAGGCGGCGGAGGTCTTCGCGCAGGCACTGGGACCGGAGGTGGCGCGAATCTTCGTGCTCGCGGTGACGATGCTGGTGAGTCACGGCGTGACGGTGGGGCTGTCGTCCGCGCTCTCGTTGATGCCACGTTTCCCGGACGCGGTGAGCGCGGGCTCGGCGCAGGTGGGCTTCAACCCGGCGCGCGTGTTGGACGTGAGCGCGGTGGCGGTGGTGGACGGCGTGGTGGAGGTGACGCTCGCGTCCACGGCGGTGGCGATGGCCGCGGTGGGCCCGCCTCCTCCGAGTAGCAGCGGAGGGATGCCACCAGCAGGAGGCCCGGGCAAGTGGGTGCAGGTGAAGGAGTCGATGTCCAATCGCGCCCGCGACTATCAGGCCCAGGTGACTGGGGCGCCGAAGGGCTCCGCGTATCGGGTCAAGAAGGGGAACGAGGAGGTCGACTTCGACGGCTTCGAGCCGGAGGAGCCTGTTCTGCTGGACGCCAAGGGCCCTGGCTACGAGAAGTTCTATGGTACCGACCTGAAGGCAAAAGAGTTCTTCAAGAAAGAGGATGCCCTGGTTGATCAGGCTCAGCGGCAGTTGAGGGTAGCTGGAGGACTGCGCGTTCGCTGGGTGGTCGCTGAGGAGAAATTCGCAGATGCATTGCGTGCTCTATTCAAGCGCCGAAACATCGGAGTGGAAGTACGCTCCCTTGCGCCAAACCAATGGGCCGCACCGACTGAATGACTGACAACTACTACGTAGGGGCTTACTGGCTGGGGCGAACCGAGGATGCGGAGTCCTGCGCCACTCGAGCGTCAAACCTGTTCGGTGAACTGGGCCGCATTGAGCCTGAATGGCAGTCGTGGCATGAGTCCGGACGTTCGTTCAAGGAAGCCAGTGCACGCACGTTCTCGACCGACCGAGCGAACTTCCTGAAGCTGTTCGCTCGGAAGAAGAACCGGCTAGGTGATGCCTTTCGCTATTGGTTATGGGCAGGAACTCATCCGGATGAGACAAGCCTGGTCGATGGTTACTGTGGTTCTGCGGATGATGTGCCAACTTCGATCTGCCTGGTCAGTCCGCCTCGCAATGGCGAGGTGGCCGGACGCGTACTGACCGCACCCATCTTGCGTGAAGTGATCCGGGCCGTGGTGCACTGTTGGGAGCCGGCGTGGAGCGTCGTTGCATCCGAGCAGTACCGGGACCAGGTGTCGCCTTCCTCGGGGGACGCGGGCACCTTCGTGGGCTGGATGACCTACTTCTCCCAGCAATGGGGAGAGGTTCCCCCGCTTCCCGCTCCGGTGCGCGTTGAGCCCGTGGAGGACCTGGGCACCCTGGTCATCCTCACGGAGGAACGCTTCACGGTGACGAACCCGGAACACGTCCGGCTGGCCACGGAGGTGCACCAGGTGCTCGATGCAGCCGGTCTACTGCGCGCCTTGTGATGACTCCGCCAGGAACACCTCCGCGGCCCCGGACTGACCCCGTTCCCGCGCTTCCATCCGGTGGAACGCCGTGAGCGTCCGCGCCAGGCCGTCCACTCCGCCGAACTGGAAGCCCAGCTGCGTGCCGTAGCGGACGCAGCCCTCCACCTTCTTCGGCAGGTGCTCCGTGATGTCCACGGCCAGGGGATGCAGGCCCTGGGGCACGGCGGCGTCAGGGTGGGCCTTCGGTTGGCGCACGGCGTAGGGCGTGTCCCGGTAGTAGAGGATCCGGGTCGTCGGGATGCCCAGCCCCTTCACGGCGCGCACCACGTGCACGTGGTCCACGTGGCTCCCCAGCGCCTGGGGCACGAAGACCCGGTCCGGCTTCAGGTCCCACAACAGCGGCTTCAAACACTTCGCCACCTTCGCTTCGATGACGTCGTCCGCTCGCGGTGGCTGGAACAGCGCTTCCGGGCTCGCGTAGCCCCGGTGCGGCGCTTCCTCCAGGTCTCCCCAGCGCACCTGGTCCACGCCCATGCAGGCCGCGAAGGCGCGGTCCTCTTTCCTCCGCAGGGCCATGTAGTCCACGTCCGGCCCCAGCCCCTTCGATGTCTGACATTGCAGCGCGAAGCCCTTCGGCCCAGGCACCGACTTCGTGAAGACGGTGACGAGCACCACCGTCCACCCCTTTGCCTTCAACGCCGCCAACGTGCCTCCACAGGAGAAGGCTACGTCGTCCAGGTGCGGCGACACGAACAGGGCCGTGCTCATAGGAGGTGCGGCTCCGCCCGGAAGCGGCACGTGTGGTCCGCTCGCTCCTCCGTCATCGCCGGGTCGTAGAGGTGCGTCCACCGCGTGTCTGGCCGCGTGCCTGTCAGGTTCCTGTAGACGCCTTGAATCCTCCGCCCCACCGCACGCCACGAGTACAACTCCCGCGCCTCGCGCAGCGCCGTCGCCGCCAGCCGCTTGCGCAGCGGCGCGTCGTCCATCATCCGGCCCATCGCCTCCGCCAGCGCGGCGCTGTCCTTCGGAGGCACCAGCAGCGCGTCCCGCCCGTCCTCCAGGCAGTCCACCACCCCCACCGCTCGCGTCGACACGATGGGCAGCCCGGAGGCCATCGCCTCCAGCAGCGTGTTGGAGAACCCCTCTGAATACGTGGGCGACACGAACAGGTCCGCGCTCCGGTACAGGTCCGGCGCCTTCGCGTAGAGGGATGCCCCCGTGAGCTCCACCACGCCGTGGAGCCCCTCGGTCTCCACCTTCGCTCGCACCGCCTCCAGGTCCGGTCCAATCCCAGACACCCGCAGCTTGAACCTCCGCCCGTCCGCCACCAGCCGCTGCACGGCATCCAGCAGCTCCATCACCCCTTTCCGAGCGTCCACCCGGCCGTGGTACAGCCACACCGGCACGTCCCGCGTTTCTCCCACCGCCGACTCACTCCTCGGATGGAAGCGCAGCGTGTCCGTGGCGCCGGGGACGATGGTGAACCGCTCCAGCGGTGTCCCGTGGTTCCCGCTCACCTCTTGCGCGAAGGACCTGCTCCCAATCAGCAGCGCCCCCGCGTGGCCCAGCACCGCGAGCATCGCCTGCTTGTGCGTCCCGCAGCAGGTCCCCACCCAGTGCCCATCTCCACCCTGGATGGAGACGACGTTGGGCAATCCCAACAGCCTCGCCGCTTGCAGCGCCGCCAGGCCGCACGGATAGCCGTACTGCGCATGGATGAGGTCGAACGGGCGGCGCCGGTGCTCGCGCACCACCGTGTTCACCATCACCTCCAGGTCATGCTCGAAGCTCGCCGGCTGGCCCTGGTTGATGCGCTGCTCGCCCACCGACTCGCAGCCCAGCACGTGCGCGCCTGGGATTCCCGGTGGCGGCCCGCCCCCGTACACCGCCATGCCCGCCGCGTCGCTGCGGTACTGGCTCACCATCGTCACGTCGTGCCCGCACGCCACCAGCTCCCGCACCAGGTTCAGCGCATAGACGCTCATCCCCGAGATGGCCGGGAAGAAACGCCGGGAGATGAAACAGATTCGCAGTCCGTTCACGGTGTTCATGCCGCCACCTCCGCGCCCGTCGGCAGGCGCTTCCTCAACCATTCCAGCGCCCAGGGCACCAGCTCGTGCGCCCGGTGCGCGTCCCGTGACAGCTCCACGCACACCAGCCGGTCGTAGCCCGCGCGCGTCAGCTCGCGCAGCACCGACGGCACGTCCACGTCCCCTTCGCCAAAGGGCAGGTGCTCATGCACGCCGCGCCTCATGTCCTCCAGCGCCACCGTGCCCAGCACCTGCGCGAACTCGCGCACCGCTTCCGCGGGCGTCCGCTCCTGCGTCACCAGCAGGTGCCCAGCGTCCAATGCCAGACGCACGCCGGGCACCCGCGTCTCCAACTGGCGCCAATCGTCCACCGTCTCCACCAGCATCCCCGGCTCCGGCTCCACTGCCAGCACCACGCCGCGCGCCGCCGCGTACTCCGCCAGCCGTGCCACGCCGTCCACCAGCCACGGCCACGCGGCCTTCTCCGTCACTCCTGGACGTGGCACTCCCGCCCAGAAGGACACCGCTTCCCCCCGGCACGTCCCGCACACATCCACCGCGCGCTTCAGGAACTCCAGCCGTCGCGCGCGTCCTTGCGCGTCCGGAGTGATGAGCGTGGGCTCGTGCTTCCTCCGAGGGTCCAGCAGGAAGCGCGCCCCCGTCTCCACCACCAGCCCCAGGCCCAGCCGCTCCAGCCTCGTGGCGAGCTGTTCCGTGCGCCGCTCGAAGTCAGGCGCGAACGGGTCGAAGTGGTGGTGGTCCAGCGTCAGTGCCACGCCGTCGTAGCCACTGTCCGCGATGAGGCCCAGTGCGTCCTCGAAGCGGTGGTTCGACACGCCGTTGGTGTTGTACGCGAAGCGCAGGGCCATGGCTCACTGCCCCCCGAAGCGGCGGCTCGCGAGCACCGCAGGCACCGCGTGGCGGTCCGGTTCCCGGTAGAGCGCGTACAGCCGTCCCACGCGCGCCTCCGCCAGCCGCACGTTGAACCAGACGGGGCCTCCCAGCCGTGACTCGGCCTCCGGCGTCAGTCGCACCGGCTGCGCGCCCGGCGGCGGTGCTCCCAGGCCCACCAGTGGGTCCCTGCGCTCCAGGAGCCGCGCCACGTTGCGCTCGCCCAGGCGGTTGTACGTCATCGTCTCCACCTCCAGGCCCGGCACCAGCGCCTTCACCACGTGCACCTGCCGGCCCGGCGGCGACAGGTCCGCGACCAGGATGTCGAAGCCCTCCGCGTGCAGCTGCCTCACCACGTGGTCGCACCGGAGCGAGGGGTCCTCCACGGTGGGCGAACGGGGCAGGTCCTCGAAGCGCACCTTCTGGCGGACCATCAGCGTGCACGCCGTCAGCTCTCGCAGCGCCGAGGCTGGCAGCCGCGCCCACTCCACCATCGCGTTCAGCGCGCGCGGCTCCTCCGCGTCCAGGTCCACCCGCGGCACGAAGCGGTCCATGTATTCCGGCGGCGCCACCCGGGCCACGTGGTTCAGCGGCCCGTGCATGAACGCCTTGCGCGCGCGCGAACAGGCGTACTCCAGCAGCGCCTTGCGCAGCGCCCGGTCCCGGTCCGGGTCGGCCGCCTCTCCGCACGCCGTCACCATCAGCGGCTGGTCCCCCACGGACAGGTCGCGGCCCACCACGTACAGGTTCACCAGGCCGAAGTCCGTGCTGGCCAGCTTCGCCATCACCTCCACGCCCGCGCGGCGGTAGAGCTCCAACAGCTCGCGCACGTCCGGCGCCAGGTCCGTGCCCTCCAGGTCCAGCACCACGCCCTGGTCCATGGCGCGGTACATCAGCCCGTTGCCGTCGCGCTGGATGAGCTCCAGCAGGCCGTGCGCCAGCGCCTGGGGCCGCGTCAGCCCCGCGCCCTGCCCGTTGGTGATGGGCGTGATGAGCGGTGTTCTCCCCTGCAATTGCCCGGGATGGATGGCGACGTACTCCTCCGGCACCAGCACCCGCTCCCCCGTGGACAGCCGCTGCATCTCCACCCAGACGAGCGGCAGGTCCGGTTGATACGGACTGCCCGCGGGCAGCCCCAGCGTGAGCGGATCCGCCACCGCCGTGGGACCTCGCGCGCGCACCAGTGCCGCGTAGCTGCCGTGCACGCGCGGCATTCGGTGCATCGCGAGCTCACAGAAGGTCTCCTCCACCAACTCGCCCAGCGCGCCCACCCGCGCCTCTTCGTCCGTGTGGCCGTAGCCGTTGCCGTGCAGCACCGCGCCCAGCCCGCCTCCCAGTGCCAGGCTGGCGGAGGCCACCGGAATTCCCAGCCGGTCGATGGGGTCGATGCGGAACATCTGCAGGGCGCCGGTGGACACGGCGTGGTGATACGCATCCAGGGCTCGGGCAATGCTCATGACAGTTCCTCCAGCGGCAGGGGACGGGTGTGCGGCATGCCCGAGAGCAGCCGGTCGAACAGCGCCAGCGCGTGCTCGCGGGTGACGCCTCGCGCGAACTCGAACGGGGTGAAGACGTTCTCGAACGGGAGCTGCTTGAGCACCGCGCGGTAGCGGCGCAGCTCGCCGTGGCTCAGCGGAATCGCGTAGTGGAAGCCCTTGTGGCACGACAGGCCCGTGGGTCTGCCTCGCGCGTCCAGGTCCATCTTCAGCGCGTCGCCGCAGAACAGCGAACGGGTGCGCGCGTCGTACAGCACCGTCTGGCCCTCGTAGTGGCCGCCCACGCAATGCAACGTCAGGCCCGGCGCCAGCTCATGCTCGTCATCCACCGGCCAGCGCACCTGGAAGGCCTTGCTGTATCGCACCGCGTCCCGGTGCAGCACGAGCAGCGGGTCGAAGTGCTCCTGCAACTGCCACAGCGCACCGAAGCCGTGCGGGTGCGACGCGGACAGCACCTGGAGGCCGCCCATCACCTCGATGAACTCCAGCGCGGGCCGCGAGTACCAGGGCGCGCCCTCGAAGCCGACGTTGCCCTCGGGCCTGCGCAACAGCCATCCCGTGGAGCCCAGGCCAAAGGGCGGCGTGCAGGTGAAGCCCCAGATGCCGGGCAGCGCCTCCTCCCAGCGCGTGGTGAGCTGCTCCGACACCTGGCCCGCCGTCTGGAAGTCCCAGCCGTCGCGCGGCAGCGCGTTGCGCACGTCCAGGCAGGTGGGACAGCCCGTGGGCCGCTCGCTCGGGAAGCCTGGCTGCCACGTGCCGCAGTGGGTGCAGGCGTAGCGGGTCAGTGGCATGGCGGAAACGCCTTTCCGGACTGCGTCGCCTGCGTCAGCAGCCCCACGAGCCGCACGTCGCGCTCCGGCGCGAACGGCTGTGGACGGCCCTCCAGCACGCACGTGGAGAAGACCTCCACCTGGTGGAGGAAGGGGCTCCGGTCCTCTTCCGGCGAGAGGGGGACCCACGTCTCCTCTCCCGTCTTCGCGTCGATGAGCGACAGGGAGCCGCCGGGTGTCTGGCCCATCGTCTTGTACGCCAGCGCTCGCGCGCGGGTGCCGATGAGCTCCAGCGTGCGCCGGGGGTACGCGTCCGGGCAGTTGTAGGCCACCTGCAACAGGCCCAGCGCGCCACTCTTGAACTGGCCCATCAGCACCGCGCCGTCGTCCACGGCGTAGCAGTGCACGCGCCGCTGCGTCATGGCGGTGAGCGACTCCCACTCGTCGCCCAGCACCACCTCCAGCAGGTCCAGGCCGTGCGGTGCCAGGTCGATCATCGCGCCGCCGCCGGCCTGCTCCGGGTCGATGCGCCAGTTGTCCGGCGTCCAGTCCTCGGGCAGCCAGCAGGCGTAGTGGATGCGCGCCTGGGTGACGGTGCCCAGCACGCCCTCCTTCACCAGCATGCGCAGCTTGCGGTGCGCCGCGTGGTGGCGCTGGTCGAACGCGGTGGCGTAGTGCACGCCCGCGCGCTGGCACGCGGACACCATGCGCAGGCCGTCGCGCGGCGTGACGGCCATGGGCTTCTCGCACAGCACGTGCTTGCCCGCGGCGGCGCACGCCTCCGTCATCGCCGCGTGCAGGTGGTTGGGCGTGGCGATGTAGACGGCCTGCACGTCCTTGTCCGCGAGCACCGACCCCAGCTCGGTGTAGCGATTCACGTCGTCCGCCGGGATGCGCATCAGCGCCTCCGCGTTCGCGTCGCACAGGGCCACCAGCCGCGCGTTGCTCGCTCCCTGGAGCGCCGGAATGACGTAGTCCCGTGCCACCCAGCCACAGCCCACCACCGCCCAGCCCAGCCTCCGGGGCCTCGGCTTCGCCTCGAACATGGTCACCGCCTGTTGGGAAGGTTCAGGAACCGCCGCTGGCTCATGGCCACACCGCCGCGTCGCGCAGGACGCCGTTGCCGAACGTCTGGAGCGGGCCGGGGTGGATCAGCTCCAGGTCCTCCATCGCGTGGCGCAGGGTGAAGCCCGCCGCTCGAGCGTGGGCCTCCAGCTCCAGCACCCGGTCCAGCGCGTCCGCGGCGTTGAAAGCGCGCGCCTCCGCCGAGTCCACGTTGCCGGTGAGCGACAGCGCCTGCCGCACGACACCGGCCAGCCGCTCCGGCAGCGAGGACAGGGCCTTCTCCGTGAGGCGCTTCATGACGGGCTCCAGCAGGTCCCCCAGCAGCGCCTCTCCGCAGTAGCCTGCGTCCGGCAGCACCGCGTTGAAGAGGTGGTGCGAAAGCCCCGCCACGAAGGGCAGGGCAGGGGATGCGCTGAAGCAGGGCGCGACGAGCACCGCGCCCACCGCCACCGCGTAGCAGTGGTCCGCGTGGCCCTCCTGCGGTGAGACGAGGATGCGCGGCCGGCCGGGGAACGTGGCCCCGGCGCGGGGTTGGCGCACCAGCCGGTCCACGAACAGGGGCGGCGGCACGTGACACGCCTCCTCCGGTGTCTGGGAGAGCGCCACGGACAGCCGCTCCCGCAGGCCGGGGGCCAGCGGCCCGGCCACCGCCTCCAGGCCCCGGTGCAGCACCCGCGTCGCGTCCAGCGGGGACAGCCCCGCCCGCTGGAGGACGTCCATGTCCAGGCCGCCCAGCCGCACCGCCGCCAACGCGCGCGCCGTCTCCTGCAGCGCCACGATGCGAGGGTCCATGCCGGAGGCCAGCGCGGCCCAGGCCCGGCGGAAACCGTGCGCCGCCAGACCGTCCGGATGGTCCGGGGTGCGGATGCGCTTGAGGTCCATCAGCTCCGACAGGAGCGGGCGGAGCTCCGCCAAACGGCCAGGGGACGCCGTGTCACGCGCGGGTGCGTTCATGGCTCAACCCCTGATGCGTTCCGGAGGGCGCTCCACCTGCTGCCCGCGGCCCTTGCCCAGCCACGCCATCAAGCGGCGCTGCTGCTCCGCCATGGCGTGCTCCACGGGTTCGCCGTCTTGCGACATGGGGGCCTTGAAGAAACAGCCCAGCGCGTCGATGACGCCGCACTCGCCCCGGCGCTTCGCCAGGTCCAACGTGCGCGCCAGCTCCACGACGAGCGGCGCGGCGAGGATGGAGTCCTTGCAGAGGAAGTTCAGCTTCAGCTGCATGGGCTGCCCCAGGAAGCCCGTCACGTCGATGTTGTCCCAGGCCTCCTTGTTGTCCCCTCGAGGGCGGTAGTACTGGATTTGGACGACGTGGTCCTGGACCTTGTAGCCAAGGATGCTGTCCAGCGCGGCGCCCTTGGTGTCGAGCTTGTTCTGCTTCGACGCCGGGTCGTTGAGCGCTTCGCCGTCGCGGTTGCCCAGGATGTTGGTGGAGTACCAGCCGTCCACGTGCAGCGCGCGGTCGCGCAGCGCGGGCGCGAGCACCGTCTTGAGCAGCGTCTGCCCCGTCTTGCCGTCCTTGCCCGCTACGGGCGCGCCGGTGCGCTTCGCCAGGAGCAGCAGCGCGGGCACGTCCGCGGCGACGCTGGGCGTGAAGTTGGCGAACGGGATGCCGTCCACGATGGCCGCGTACGCGTAGAGCATCGCGGGGCCGATGTCCGGGTCGTTCGCGTCCAGGGCCTCCTCGAAGGCCTCCGGCGTGGCGAACTCCGGACGGGTGAGGTCCACGGCCTTCTCCGTGGAGGCCAGGTTCACCACCACCACGCGCTCCAGCTGCTCACGCTGCTTGAAGCGGGCCAGGTCGTCGCGGATGGCCCGCACCTGTTCGCGCAGGGTGCGCGCCTTCTTCTCGGCGGTGCCGACGACGTTCTTGCAGAACTTCGCGTTGGAGGCCGCGGGCCACGGCCGCATGCGGCCCAGCGTGGGCGCCACCGCCTCCAGCTGCGCCTCCGTCAGCACCGCGTGGTTGCGCGCCGCGTGCGCCAGGTCGTCCTCGAACAGGTCCCAGCCGCCAAAGGTCAGCTCGCCGTACTCCACCAGCCCCAGGCCCTTCGCATCCGCCAGCGGCAGGCCCCGCGTGTCCACCCGTCCCCGGCGCAGGAGCTCCATGCCCGCCACCGCCGTGGTCGCCACCGCTCCGCCCATTCCCACCACCGCCACGCCCAACCGCTCGTTGCCCGCCATGTGTGATGCCCCTCCCCGACCGTTGTGCCCCGTGCTCTCGCGGCGACACTTCGGCGGCGCCCCGGGGTGACAGGAGCCCCGTGGATGGAGGCGCTTGGGGCGCCCGCTCGCTGCGAGAGTTTCGGGAAGGTCCGCACCTGCCCGAGGGCTTTCAACTCAGCCCCTGGGCCGTGGCCACTGTCGGCTGATGGAGGACGGTCTCAGACGTGCCGCAGCTTCCACCCGCCGCGCCGGAAGAGGGCGGCGCTCGCCAGTCCGAGCGCTCCGTACGTGACTGCGATGGCGATGAACGCGCCCGAGGGCCCCAGGCCCAAAGGATGGGAGAGGATCCACGCGAGCGGCAGCTGGAGGCCCCAGGAGAAGAGGGCGTTCACCACGGTGGGGGTGGTGGTGTCGCCCGCGCCGTTGAAGGCGTGGGGCAGCACGGTGACGAAGGCGTAGAGGGCCAGGCTGCAGCTGACGATGCGCAGGCAGCGCACGGCGTGCAGGCCCACCTCCGGCTCGGAGGTGAAGCGGTGGATGAGGGGCTCCGCGAAGAGGAGGAAGCCCACCGCCACCACGCCCAGGAACGCGAGCGTGTAGAAGCTGGCGCGCCACGCGGCCCGCTCCGCGCGGTCGGTGTCGCCCGCGCCCAGGCTCTGGCCCACCAGCGTGCCCGCCGCGTGAGACAGGCCCCACGACGGCTGCTGCGCGAAGAGCAGGACGCGCATGGCCAGCGTGTAGCCCGCGAGCGCGGTGCTGCCGAAGGTGGCCACGATGCGCATCAGTACCAGCCAGCTGGACATGCCCAACAGCGACTGGAGCGTGGCGCCTCCCGACAGCTTGAGCAGCGCGCGCAGCGTGGACATTTCCACGCGCAGGTGGCGGCGGCGCAATTCCAGACGTCCGCTGCCCTTGAGCAGGCGGTACACCTGATACAGCACGCCGGTGGAGCGGCCCACGGTGGTGGCCAGCGCGGCGCCGGTGACACCCAGCGCGGGCACGGGGCCCAGGCCGAAGATGAACAGCGGCGCGAGCACGATGTTCACGGAGTTGGCCAGCCACAGCGCGCGCATGGACGTGGCCGCGTCCCCCGCGCCGCGCAGGATGGCGCTGATGAGGAACAGCAGCATGATGATGGGGAAGCTGCCCAGCATCAGCCGCGTGTAGCCCGCGCCGTGCTCCACCACGCCGGGCGCGGCGCCCAGGGCCATGAGCAGCGGACGCGCGAAGAAGCTGCCCGCGAACGCCAACGGCACGGCCAGCGCGAGCCCCAGGCCCAGGGCCTGCACCGCGGTGCTCGCGGCGCGCTCCGGATCCTTCTGCCCGATGCGGCGCGCGATGAGCGCGGTGGCGCCGATGGACAGGCCCAGCGGCAGGGTCTGGAGGAGCGTGAGCATGGACTCGGTGAGGCCCACGGTGGCGATGGCGTCCGCGCCCAGGTGTGACACGAAGAGCACGTCCACCAGGGCGAAGACGGACTCCATCACCATCTCCAGCACCATGGGCACGGACAGCAGCAGGAAGGCGCGATCCACGGGCCCGGTGGCCAGGTCCTCGGTGGAGCCCTTCACGGCCAGCCACAGGGAGGCAAGGAGGCCCCTGGCTCCAGTGGTGGAGGGGGCGGCGTCCGGGGCGAGGGTTTCAGGCGGGGGTTGCGTCATGGATTGCGCGTTGCAACGGGATGCCTTCTGGCTTTCATCCCTCGCGGTTCCCCGCTCGCCGGCGTGTGCGGACGGGTAGATTGAGGGCATGGCTTCCGGTCCCCGCGTCCTCCTCCTCGCCGAGCGCTTTCCCCCTGACATCGGAGGGCTCGCGCGCAGCGGGGCGCGCACCGCGGGCTCGCTCGTGCGGCTGGGCGCACGCGTGGACGTGGTGGCCTGGACCCGCACGGCGCAGCCCGGAGCGCTGGAGACGGTGCCGGACGCGGGGGACGTGTCGCCGTTCGCGAAGGGCGTCACGCTGCACCGGATGGGGTTGTTCGGCAGCGCGGACCTGTCCATGCAGCACACGCTCGATGTGCTCGGCCACCTGCACTCGCGGCGGAGGTATGACCTGGTGTGGGGGCACTACCTGTACCCGCCGGGCTTCCTCGCGGTGGTGTTCGCGCAGAGCGCGGGGCTGCGGTCCATCCTCAGCGCGCGGGGCAATGACGTGGATCAGCTGATGTTCCCGCCGGGGGACTTCGCCCGCCTGCTCTGGACGATTCAGCGGGCGGACGTGCTCACCGCCGCGTCCGCGGACCTGGGCCGGAAGATGGCGATGCTGCTGGGCCGAGACCCGGGGGTGGAGGTCATCCCCAACGCGGTGGACACGGCGCTGTTCTCACCGGGCCCCGCGGACGCGGCCCTGCGCGAGCGGTTGGGCATCCAGCCGGGCGAGGCGGTGCTCGGCTTCTCCGGGGAGCTGCGCCACAAGAAGGGGCTGCCGTTCCTCTTGTCCGCGCTCACGGAGGTGCGGCGCGTGCGGCCCGCGTGCCTGCTGGTGATTGGCGAGGTGCGCGCCCGGGACGCGGAGCACCTGGTGGCCTACCGGGCGGAGCATCCGGAGGACGCGGCGCGCATCATCATCTCCGGCGCGCTGGAGTCCCCGGAGCTCATCGCGGAGCACCTGCGGCTGTGTGACGTGTATCTCCAGCCGTCGTTGTGGGAGGGCATGCCCAACGCGCTGCTGGAGGCGATGGCGTGCGCGCGGCCGGTCATCGCCAGCGACGCGGGCGGCATCCCGGAGGCGGTGGAGTCCGGGGTGAATGGCTTCATCGTGGAGAAGGCGCTGCTCAACCACCTGGGGCAGGCGTGCCTGGACGTGCTGGGCATGCCCGAAGCGAAGCGCGCGGCGCTGGGGACGGCGGCGCGCGCGCGAATCGAGGCAGGCTTTCAGGCGGACGCGGAGGCGGCGGTGTTGTCGCGCGTGCTGACTCGCGCGATGCCCAGGTCGTCCGAGTAGGCGTTCACGAGCGCCTCCTGCGCGCGGCCCCACGGGAAGTCGCGCTCCACGCGGGCTCGGGCGTTGGCGCTCATGGCGGCGACGAGGGCGGGATTGGCGATGAGGTCCTTCACGGCCTCGGCGATGGCCTTGGGCGAGCCGGGGCGGATGCGGTAGGCCTCGGTGGCCTCCGCGAGCGCGCGCACCACGGGCAGGTCGCTGACGACGACGGGCGTGCCGGTGGCCATGGCTTCGATGAGCTTCAGGGGGCAGCAGCCCTGCACGCAGTTGCGGTCGTTCACGGGCAGCGGCACGAGCACGACGTCGCAGGCGTGGTGCAGCCGGGCGAGCTCTTCCTGGGGCAGGGGTTCGAGGATTTCAACGGCGCCCTGGAGCACGAGGTCTCCGCACCGGTCCAGGAGGGCGCGGCGCGCGTGCTTGCGCAGAGGGCCCACGAGAGTGAGGGTCACGGGCAGGTCGCGGCGTAGGATGCGACAGGCCTCGATGGCGTGGTGCACGCCCTGCCACGCGGTCATGGTGCCGCTGTAGAGCAGGCGCAGCGGGCGGGCGGCTTCGGGGGGACGTGGGAGCGCGTAGCGGAACACGTCCAGGTCCACGCCGTTGGGGATGACGCGCAGGCGCTTCGGATCCGCGCCGCGGGAGAGCAGGTGCTCGGCGGTGACGGCGCTGGGCGTGACGAGCAGGTCCGCGGCCTGGAGGCAGGCCTCTTCCTGCGCGAGCAGCTTGCGCATCAGCTCCGCGTCATCGGAGACGTCGGGGTGGTGGTACTTGAGCTCGATGGAGGGCAGGCCGTTGACCTCATAGACGAGCGCGTCAGTGAGGGCGGCCTTGCGCCGGGCGATGGGGTAGCCCTCGAAGATGGAGCGGACGTGGACGACCTTCGCGCGCGGCCGGCCCCGCCACCACGCACCCAGGTGCGAGCGGAACGTCAGCGCCTGGGCGACCAGGTCTTTCCCGCGGGCACCCAGCGGATGGTAGGTGATGTGGGGACCCAGGGCAGGCGGGGGAGCGCCCGACGCGTCGCCGATGGCCACGAGGTCCACCGGGCCGAACGCGGCGCCCAACGCCTCCACGAAGGCGCGGATGTGCACGGCGGCGCCCTTGGGCGCGGGGAAGCGGTCGAAGGACGCGTAGACGATTCCAGAGGAGGCCACGGAAGGGTGCTACCGCGACGGCGGGCCGGCGGCAAACCGGGCGGTCCGGAGTTCGGGCAGGATGGCGCGCATGCTCATGAGCTCCGTGGTGATGGTGGCGCTGTTCACGGCTTCGCCCAAGGCCGCCGACGCGAAGAAGCCCTGATCAGGCCGGCCGCTCCACCTTGCCGTCCGCGTGCCGCGCGAAGCGTCCTTCCTCTCGCGCGTGCACCGGGTCGTGGCTGGGCCAGGGCCAGCCGCCGAAGCCCGTGCGCTGGTAGTCCGCGAAGGCCTGCTGGATCTCCTGCCGCGAATTCATCACGAACGGGCCGTACTGCACGACCGGCTCGCCGATGGGCCGCCCCTGGAGCAGCAGCAGCTCCGCCGTCTCCGGGCCGTTCTCCAGCACCACGTCCACGTCCGCGCGCAGCTCGATGGCGCTGCGCGCCGGCACCGCCCGGCCGCCGACCTTCATCCCTGCGCCCAGGAAGAAGTAGAGCATCCGGTTCGTGCCGCGCTTCGCGGCCGGCAGCGTCCAGCGCGCGCCCGGCTCCATCTTCAGCGTCCAGATGGCCACGTCCGCGTCCGCGTTCGCGGCCCAGGACTTGGGCGGCGACGGAGGCGCCTGGAGGTCGCCCAGGTTGCCCGCCACCACGGTGATGTTCGTGGCGCGGCCCGCGTCGTCCTTCGCCACGTGGCGCGGGATGACGTTGTTCCACAGCATGGAGAAGTGCGCGGGCACCATCTTGTTGGCGCGCGGCAGGTTGAGCCAGATTTGAAACAGCTCGATGTGGTTGCCCTGGTCCTGCTTGAGCAGCGGGAACATCTCCGAGTGGTTGATGCCGCCGCCCGCGGTGAGCCACTGCACGTCGCCCCCGCCGAAGCGCGCCGCCGCGCCCAGCGAGTCCGAGTGGTCCAGCAGCCCGTTGCGCACGATGGTCACCGTCTCGAAGCCCCGGTGCGGGTGCTGCGGGAAGCCCGGCACGACGGTGCCGTGGTACATGTTCCAGCCGTCCCGCCCCGCGAAGTCCTGGCCGATGTCCCGGCCCGCGAGCGACGCCTGCGGCCCCAGCTTCTCGTTGCCCTGGGGGTAGCGGTCGTCATGGTGCACGCAGAAGAGGAACGGATCCGGCGTCCGCCACGGAGTGGGGGACGGCCCGAGCGGATCCACGCGGACCACGGCTTCCGGTTGCTGCGCCTGCTGACTCATCTTCGACTCCTCTGCCTTTCCCGAGCCGCGTGAACACCCCGCGACGGTGGTGACACCCGCCGCCGCGATGAGCTTCAGCGCTGCCCTCCGGCTCACTTCATCCACGGTCCACCTCGCGCTCCATGCCGTTGGGGCCGCCCATCCTACCTAACGCCCTGGCCTTCCCGGCGCTTGGCCTGCCTGCATGGTCGGCGGTTCACCCCTGGTGGGACGGCCCGGAGGCCTCTACGCTCGCGCGCGGGTCCGCCCGATGGGCATCGCAGGGAGTCCACCGCCTTGGCGGTCAACGTCAGCCGCTTCCACGAACTCTTCCGTTACCAGTCCCGCGCGCCGGTGCCGGACCTGCTCGAGGACATGGAGGTCCTGTCCCAACTGGACGCCCGCGCGGAAGGGCAGCGGCGCGCGCTGGAGTGGTCCGGGTGGTTCACCGTGATTCCGGGCGCGGTCATGGCCGTCCTGTCCTACGGCGTGTGGGTGGGCAACGCGGAGGCGGACACCCGGCTCTCCGAGGCGGCCGAGCAGCTCCTGGCGGTCACGGGCTCGGTGGGAGGTCTGCTGCTCGTCGCGGGCCTCTGCCTGTTCCTGGCGCGCGCCGCGCTCAAGAAGCGTGACCTGGACAACCGGCGCTACGGCCTGGCCCAGGTGCTGCTCCAGCGTCTGGAGATGGACCTGGCCCCGGACGCGCCGGTGCGGCTCAAACTGGACCTGCGTCCGCCGGACGTGCTCGACAAGCGCGTGAATCAGGACATGGTGGGCTGGTGGAACACGGACTTCTTCGTCGACCCGTGGTTCACGCTGGAGACCCGGTTGGCGGACGGCGCCTTCGTGCGGATCCGCATGGTGGATCAGCTCCAGAAGCGCGAGCGCTCCAAGACGAGCGCCAGCGGCAAGACGAAGACGAAGACCAAGCGCAAGGGCTTCGCCCGGCTGGAGGTGTCCGTGCGCGTGAAGCCGGAGCGCTACCCCGGCCTGGAGCGGCTCAAGGTCCGCGCCACCGCCGCCACGCGCCTGCCCCGGAAGGTCGAACTGGAGCGGGTGCGCGTCGCCGCGGGCCGGCTGTCCCTGCGCGCCCGGCTGTCCGACGAATGGGTGGCGCGGCCGGGGCGCGAGACGGGAGACCCGGAGGCCCCCGCCTTCTGGAAGCAGGCGTTGGAGAAGGACGACGCGTCCCGCACCGCGACGATGATGCTCCTGAGCATCTACCAGGTGCTGGGCTACACCCGCCGGCGCGCGAAGCCGCAGGCCGCGCGCGGACGCCGCGAGTCGGTTTGACCTGTCGGGGAGCGCCTCCTACGCTCCCCAGCCCGTCTCCGCTGAACAAGGCCCTCCACCGTGGCGCTCGACACCTCCGCATTCAAGAAGACGTATGTCTATGAAACCCGCGCTCCGGTGCCGGAGGTGCTGGCGGACCTGAAGGCGCTGGCGGGGTTGGACTCGCGGGCGGAGAAGACACGGACCCTGGTGGGGATCGGCTCCTGGGTCTTCGTGTGTCTCAGCATCTCGTTCACTGTCTTGACGCAGTGGCTGCTGGCCGCCGCGTTCTTCGCGACGAGCATCGCCCTCTGCATCCGCTGGATGCGCTCGAAGCACACGGACCTGGACAACCGGCGCTACGGGCTGGTGTCCACGCTGCTCCAGCGGTTCCAGGTGGACCTGGACGCGAACGCGCCGGTGGACGTGAAGCTGGACCTGGCGCCGGAGGATGAGGCGCGCAAGAGCGTGGGCAAGCTCAAGCGGGGGCGGTGGGACTGCGAGGACTTCACCGACGCGTGGCTGTCCCTGCACGGCCGCTTCGCGGATGGCACGCACCTGCACCTGTCCGTCGTGGAGCACGTCCAGAAGCGCAAGCGCTACGGCCGCGGCAGCAGCGGCAAGACGAAGCTCAAGACCAAGCGCAAGGGCAAGACGCTGCTCCAGGTGGGGCTGCGCGTGAAGCCGGAGCGCTTCCCCGGACTGGCGGAGCAGCGCGCGAACGCGAAGCAGGCCGTGCGGCTGCCCCCGGAGGTCGTGCTGTCTCGGCTGGACGTGGCCCAGGACCGCGTGGCGATGCGCGCCCTGCTGGGGCGGGACGGGCGGGACTGGGTGGTGCGAAGGACGAAGCCCGCCTCTCCCAGCGAGCTCATCGTCCGCCCGCCGGATGACGCCTCGCGCGTCGTGACGATGATGCTCTTGAGCCTCTACCAGGTGCTCAACCACTCCAGCTCCCAGGGTCAGCCCGGGAAGATGAGGTCCACGCCGTGAAGCTTCGTGTCCTGTTTCTCGTGGGTCTGGGAGTGCTCGGAGCCTCGGCGTGCCAGCAGGGCGGTGCCCCCGCCTCCAGCGCGCAGCCCACCCAGGCGATCCCCGCCAACGCCGCCGCTTCCGCCGCCGAGCCGCAGGAGGCGGGCGCCAAGCTCAAGTTCAAGGATGGCGACGACCGCGAGCGCTTCTCGCTCAAGTCCAAGGACGACGGCGCGAAGCTCGTCGACGGCGCGGACAAGGAGGTCGCCCGCTACAAGTGGAAGGGCGGCGAGCTCAAGGTGTCCGGTCCGGACGACGCGGTGTTGGCCTACGTCACGGGCGGCCCGGACGCGTTCCAGGTGAAGGACGCCGCGCGCTCGGCGGTGCGCTACACGCTGACGCGCGAGGGCTCCGGGTGGGTGCTCACGGATGACCAGGGCATGCTGCTCTACAGCGTGACCGCCGACGGCGGCGGCGCGTCCGTGAAGGGCGCTTCCGGCGCGGAGGCGATCCACGTGAAGGTGCGCGACGGCAAGCTGTCCCTGCGCGACCCGTCCGGCAAGACGGTGCTCGCCACCAAGCAGCCGGTGTCACCGGAGGCCGCCGCGTGCCTGGGATTCGACTCGCTGGACCTGCCCCTGCGCGTGGCCTTGCTCTTCCGCATCCAGAACCCCGCGTCGCCCTGAGCCTTCCAAGCCATGTCCCCTTCCTTCGCTTCCGCAGAGCAGTGCCTGGAGACCTCCGGCTTCCTCTTCTCCCACCCGTGTGAGCGGGGGGCGACCACGCAGTGCATGCGCTGTCAGAAGCCCATCTGTCTGATGCACATGCGCACCCTCGACGGCGGGGAGGCGGTCTGCGTGGCGTGCGCGCGCGCCGCCGACAACGGCGACGAGAACCGCGACCCGTCCGACACCTCCCGCGACGACGACCCCAGCTACTACTACGAGGACTACGGCTACTACGGCCGCGACGCGTGGCGCGGCTCCGGCTCGTCGTCCTCGGGCAGCGACCCCAACGACTTCACCGAGGCCGACGGCGAGAGCGTCCGGCGCGAGGACGACGCCTCCTTCGAGGAGGACATGGGCGGGAGCTGAGCATGGCCGCGCGACATCAGCACTGGCGCCTCTATGCGCTCGGCGGAGGTCTGGGGCACCTGACGCGCGCCGCGGCCCTGGCCCGTGTGGCCGTGGCCCGTGGGCACCAGGTGGATATCCTCACCAACAGCCCGTTCGCCCCGGGCCTGCCCCTGGAGTCGTGGCTGGGCCCCGGCGCCACCGTGCACCGCGTGGACTCGCGGCTGGACAAGGCCGCCACCGTGGCGGCGGTGGGCGCGTGGCTCGCGGAGTCCACGCCGGACGTGCTGGTGGTGGATACGTTTCCCCGGGGACTGGCCGGGGAGCTGGTCGCGCTGCTGCCCACGGTGCGCGCGCCGCGCGTGCTGGTGCACCGCGACCTGAACCCCGTCTACGTGGAGGGCTTCGACGTGGCCAGCGCCGTGGACGCGTTCGACCTGCTCGTCGTGCCCGGTGAGGACGCGCCCTTCGCGCACCACCCGCGCGCGGTGCGGACGGCGCCGTGGCTGCTGTTGGACGCGGACGCGCTGCTGTCTCGCGAGGAGGCCCGGCGGCGGCTGGGCCTGGATGACGGGGACTCTCGGCCCGTGGTCGCGGTGATGGGCTGTGGCCGCCCGGAGGAGGTGGCGGAGGCCGGGGAGACCGTGAGCCGGCTGCGTGCGTTGCTGGCCGGACAGGCGGCGGTGATGTGGCTCGTCCCCACGGACCACGCGTCCGGGCTGACGGTCTGGCCGGCGCTCGCGGTGATGCGGGGCGTGGACGTGCTGGTGGGGGCGGGCGGCTACAACACCGTGCAGGAGGCCCGGGCCACCGGGACTCCGCTGGTGGCCTGGGCCTGGCCCCGGCTCTATGACCGGCAGGCCCTGCGACTGACGGAGGCGGAGCGGGTGGGGGACGTGGTGGAGCTGGAGGCGAAGGTCGCGTCCCTGCTCCTGCAGCCGGGGAGGTACGACGCGCGCCCCTCGGCCTGGCTCAACGGCGTCCACGCGGCGGTGGAGGCCATCGAGCGCGTCGCGCGTTAGTGCTTGAAGCCCTGGTGGCCGGCGGCCGGCTCGATGCCGTGGGCCATGACGAAGTGGTACATCACCTGAGGGTCTTCCTTGGGGCCGCCCATCAGCTCCACCAGGAAGTGGCCCGCCTGCGGATCCGCGTCCGGATCCGGGGAGATGGAGACCTCGGAGACCTCGCGGCCCACCATCACCATCTCGCCCACCAGGGACTTGCCCTTGATGAGCTGGAGGACGTGCTGGCGCTCCTCTTCCATCAGCATCCAGTGGAAGTCGTCATGGTCGAACAGCGTCATGTCGGGGGAGCCACACCGCAGGATGCAGTTGGTGTGCTCCTGGAGCCAGCGCCAGAAGGCATCGAAGTTCAGGGTGCGGGCCGGTGGGGCGAGCAGATCCATCGGGTGACCTCTTCAAGCAGGGCGGGCGCCCGGAGTCCGGGGGAGGGCGCATCGAGCCGCGTGTCCGTGCTGACTAACATGGCCGGGCCTCGGGAGGCCGGCTCCTTTTGGGGGCCCTGTCCGGGGGCGACCTGCCAGCATCCCGTGCGCGAATCCACGATATCGGACGCTTGTTGCTTTCCTTGGGAAGAGGTCGGCGACCACCTGGGTTGGCGCGGCCCGGAGGGAGGATGCGCGACCATGACGAAGCGGGACTCCGGCCGGCGGTTCGCACGGAGGCTGCGATGAGCCTGCGCGCCTTCTTTTCCACCGTGGTGGGTGGGTTGGTCCTGCTCACCGTGGTGTCCGCTACCCTGCTCGTGGTGCTGACGACCACGCTGGAGCGCATGGCTTCCACGCTGAGTGAATCCGTGGAAGGCGTCCGGCAGGCCGAGGAGCTGGAGGTGGACCTGCTCGTCCACTCGCGCCTGCTGACGTCGCCGGGTTCTCCCATGGTGGCGGACCCGTCGCGCGGGCGCTCGCCACCCCAGCTGGAGGCCGACCTGCGCCGCCAGCTGCTGGAGATGCACGCCATCGCGTCCACCCAGGAGGAGCGCCAGACGGTGGCGGAGGTGCAGCAGCAGGTCTTCGCCTACCTGGCCGCGCAGCATGCGCCGCTCGGTCCGGGGATGACCCAGGCCCAGCACGACACGTCGGCGATGTCCTCGCTGGACGCGGCGCTGCGCTCGCTGGAGCGCCTCATCGAGATCAACGTGGACCAGGCGCAGACGGCCCGGCAGAGCGCGGCGCGCTGGAGCGAGACGGCCGACGTGCTGGGGCTGGTGCTGGGCCTGCTGCTCCTGGCGACGCTGGGCCTGGTGGTCTTCTGGCTGAGGCGCTTCGCGCTGCGCCCGGTGACGGAGCTGCGCAGCGCGATGGCCGGCTTCGGACGGGGCGGGCGGCACCTGCGCGCGCCCGAGGAGGGCCCGTTGGAGATCCGCGACATGGCCCACACCTTCAACGAGATGGCGGACAGCCTGACCCACCAGCAGGAGCAGCAGCTGGCGTTCCTGGCGGGCGTGGCGCACGACCTGCGCAACCCCCTGTCCGCGCTGAAGCTGTCCACCGCGCTGACGAACCGCGGGGAGGTCACCCCGGAGCGGATGCAGCGCACGCTGTCGCTGGTGCGAAGGCAGGTGGCGCGCCTGGACCGGATGGTGGGGGACCTCCTGGACGCGACCCGCATCGAGGCCGGCAAGCTGGAGCTCCAGCCGGAGGTGCGCGACACGCGCGAGCTGGCGCGCTCCGTGGTGGAGCTGTACCAGTCCAGCGAATCCGGGCACACGCTGGAGCTGGTGGTGCCGGACGCCGCGGTGCTGGTGCGCGCGGACCCCTCCCGGTTGGAGCAGGTGCTGAACAACCTGGTGAGCAACGCGCTCAAGTATTCCCCCTCTGGCAGCCGCGTGGAGGTGTCCGTGCGCTGCGACGGCGAGCACGTGGTGCTGGCCGTGGCGGACCAGGGCATCGGCATGTCGCTGGAGGAGCTCCAGGGGCTCTTCATCCCGTTCCAGCGCGCGGGCAACGCGAAGCAGCGCGCACCGGGCGTGGGGCTGGGACTGTCGGTGTCGCGGCGGATCATCGAGGCGCACGGCGGCCGCATCGAGGTGGAGAGCCAGCCCGGCCAGGGCTCCGTGTTCCGCGTCCACCTGGCCCGGGTGTCCGCCGGCCCGCCGAGGCCGCCCGCGCCCTCCGACGAGGAGGCGCCCGCCAAGGAGGATTCTGGCGAGGACTCCGGCGCGGTGCACTGAAGGCCGGGGAAACCGTTGCCTGAAGCGGGCCCGGTTGAAGCGGAGGGATGCGCTCCGGCGGGGCAGGGCGTACCTTGCGGCCCCATGTCAGGAGCCGTCTGGATGATGAAGCGTTCCCACCGGGCCGTGCCGCTGGCCGCCGCCCTGCTGGTGCTGGGAGGGTGCGCGGGGCGCACGCAGACCGAGCCCCCCGTGTCCCCCACCGAGCCCGTGAGGGAGGCGCCGTCCTCCGTCGTCCAGTCGCAGGAGGGGGGCTTCAGCGTGACGTTCCCCGGCCCCGTCACCGAGGAGCGGCGCGTGCAGCCCACGGACGTGGGCGAGGTGACGCTGCACACGTTCATCGCCGCGCGCACGCAGGAGGACACCGCCTACTACGTCTCCTATACGGACTTCCCGCTCGCGGCGGTGGCGCAGGTGAGCCCGCGCGACGTGGTGGACCGGGCCAGCCAGGGCGCGCTGGAGGCCCTGGGGGCGACGGCCATCACCGCGAAGACGCTGGAGATGGAGGGCGGCTTCCCGGGCCAGGAGGTGGGGGGACTGTCCGGTCCGCGCCGCCTCCGGGGTCGCTTCTTCATGGTGGGCCCGCGCCTGTACCAGCAGCTCCTGCTGCACCCGGAGGGACGCGCGCCCCAGGACGCGGACCGCTTCTTCGACTCGTTCCGCCTGGACCCGGCCGTGGTGGGCAAGTTGGGGCAGCGGACGACCGGCGGCTGAAGGCCTCTCTTTCAGTGCAGCGGGTGCACGAAGCGGCGCACTCCGGCGAGCAGGGCCTCGCGGTCGAAGGGCTTGGAGAGCACCTCGCGGATGGCGGGGTGGCGCTCCTCGCCGGAGCTGATGGCCATGACGGGGAGGTCCGCGAAGCGGGGCACTCGGTGCAGCGTGTCCAGGAGCCGCCAGCTGTCCTTGCGCGGCGTCCACATGTCCACCAGCACCAGCGCGGGGCACGGGTGTGCTTCCAGCCACGCGAGGGCCTCGTCACCGTTCCCCGCGGCGGCGACGGTGTGCCCTTCGGCGAAGAGGATCTCCACGAGCGCGTCGCGCAGGTCTCTGTCGTCCTCGACGAGGAGGAGGGTGGGTGGCGCACGGCTCATGGGGTCCCGACGCATAGGGCAAACGCTCCTGGAGTGACAGGGAACATCTGCCGGGTGCGACCGGCAGCGGGTTACGTGCTTCAGCGCTCGTCGAACATGGCCTGGAGCACGCGCCAGGCGAGCTTCAGCTCGGAGCCGGAGCGGCACGCGAGGAAGTCGCAGATCTCCGCCACGCCGTCGGCGCGCTCCAGGTCGAAGGAGTGGAAGAGCGTCTTGAGGGACACGTCCAGCCCCACGGACAACTTGCCCAGCGTGTCGAGCGACGGAGAGAACGCACCGCGCTCGATGCGGCGGATGGCATCCACCGACAGGTCACTGCGTTCGGCGAGCGATTCCTGCGTGAGCGAGCGGCTGTTGCGCATGAGGCGCACGTGCTCGCCAAATCGCCGGTGGAGCTTTGTCCACGTTGTGAGCCGGTTCTTCGCCATATTCGCGGCGGATAATTTGGGGGCGCGCCGCGCCATGTGAAGGGAACATGTTCGCGGCCGGACCCTGCATTCGCGTGGGCGTACGGGAAACCGGTTCTTCCCCGAGGAAGCCCGGGCCGGACGTGCGGTCCAGGACGGATGAGATGTCCGGGATGCCACGCCGGGGCGGCTCGCGAGGCGGCCGAGCGTGGGGTCCAGAACATGCGTGTCCCCAGGCTTTCGTCTACGCTCACGGGCCACATGACGGTTCTCGATGTCTCGCGCGGGCTCCGGCGGGCGGGGTTGCTCGCTGTCCTGGCGGGGGCGCTGCTCCCCGGGTGCGAGTCCCGCACACCTCCTCACCGTTTCCCCCTGACGACGACTCCCGCGAAGGACTCCGTGCCGCCGCCGGAGCCGGAGGCCGCGCAGCCCGCATCCGTGGAGGCGCAACCTTCCGCGCATCCCGAGTCCGCGGTGACAGGCGAGGGTTCTTCCCAGGTGGTGCCCGCTTCCGCGAACCTGCCCGCGCAGGCGCCAGCCAAGGCGCGGCCGACGGCGCGCTCCGCGTTCCGCGCGCTGCCGCCCACCACCGAGCGCGCCGGACACCTGCATGCGCTGGCCACGCGGCTTCAGGCTCCGGGCGGCACGTTGGAGGACCCCTGTCTGGAGCCGGGTGACACCGGCTGCGCGCGCTCCGCGCTGACGCCGTTCTTCACCGCGTTGGATGGGCTCGTGCAGACGCCGGGGACGACGCCCACGGTCATCGCCGCGTTCGGTAATTCGCTCATCGCGGGGGACCGCATCGTGGACGTGGTCCGCGAGGAATTCGCCGCGGGCTTCGGCGGCGCGGGCCGGGGCGTGCTGCTGGTGGACCGCATGGCTCCCTACGGCGGACGAGGGCGAACGGCCGCCGTGAGCAACGGCTGGGAGCCGCGCACGCTGGGCGAGCTGAAGGCGCCGCCGCACCCGTTTGGCATCACCGGCGTGTACCACCTGGCCACCGAGAACCGCGCCCGAGGCCGCTTCAAGCTGGAAGGCGAGCCGCGCGGGACGCTGTGGTGGAAGGACGTGAAGGGCGCGGGCCGCCTCGTCGTGTCCGTGGACGGCGCGGTGCTGACGCGCACGGAGCCCCAGGAGGACGGGGCCAGCCGCACCACGTCCTTCGACCTGCCCGCGGGCGCGAAGTGGCTGGACGTCACCGCGGAAGGCAAGGGCGCCGTCGTGCAGGGTGTGGTGCTCCAGAAGGATGCGTCCGGCATCGTGCTGGACATGTTGGGCGTGCCGTCAGCGGATGCGACGTTGTATGGCCGGCTGGAGGAGGACGCGCTGAAGGCGCAGCTTTCGCAGCGCGACCCGAAGCTGCTGCTCTTCTTCCTGGGTGGCAATGAGTCCAAGCGCCTGGAGTGGAAGCGCACGGACCTGCCCACCGTGCGCCAGGACCTGACCGCGCTGCTGCGCCGCACCCGGGCCGCCGCGCCGGGCAGTGCGTGCCTGGTGGTGGGCCCCATGGACGCGGTGCAGGACGGACACGCGAAGGGCAAGCCGCTGACGCAGCGGCCGTTCCTGGAGGCCGCCATAAAGGCCGAGCGCGAGGTGGCGCTCGCCGAGGGCTGCGGCTTCTTCAACCTCTACACGGCGATGGGCGGCGCGGGTTCGCTCGCGCGGTTCAACCAGGCGGGGTTCATGCACGAGGACCTGGTGCATCCGCGCGGTCATGGCCTGGACATGCTGGGGCAGTTGGTCTCGGACGCGCTGCTCGCGGGCTGGGTGAACGAGGGCGCGGTGCCGGCACCGGCGCTCACGACCTCGCGTGAAGAGGCATCGGACACCGGTGCGAGCAGCCAGACCGCGGAGGCGGTGCCATGAAGCGGCTCTTCGTCGCGCTGTGTTTGTTGGTGGAGGCAGGGCCCGCGTTCGCGCAGGCGTCCGCCGAGAAGCCCGCGTCCGTGGCGCAGGTGCCCGCGCCCGCGCCGTCCGGGTCTGGTGAGAGGCCCGCGTCTCCGCCGGAGTCCAGCGCGAAGGTCGCGCCGGAGCCGGACGCGAAGGCCTCCGAGTTCTCGCCGGAGGTGCAGCGCGCGCTGGATGCGCTGGTGCGCGCGGACCTGAAGCAGGGTCCCACCGCGGGCCTGTCCGTGGGCGTGATGCGGGGTGGCCAGCGGTGGATGAACGGCTACGGCTACCGCGACATGGCGAAGAAGCTGCCGGCCACGGTGCGCACCACGTACCGCATGGCGTCCATCACCAAGTCCTTCACGGCGGTGGCCGTGATGCAGCTGGCGCAGGCGGGCAAGCTGGACCTGGACGCGGACATCCACACGCTGGTGCCCGAGTACCCGGTGAAGCAGTGGCCGGTGACGGTGCGGCAGCTGCTGGGCCACCTGGGCGGCGTGCCCACCTACGACAGCCCGAGCGCCGGCAACAACACGAAGCCGGTGACGACGAAGGAGGCCATCGGGCTGTTCGCGGACCGGCCGCTCGTGTCGGAGCCGGGCACGCGCTACCTGTACACGACGTGGGGCTTCAACCTGCTGGGCGCTGCGGTGGAGACGGCCTCTGGCCAGCCCTACCGCGAGTACCTGCGCGACCACGTCTTCGGCCCCGCGAACATGAGCCACGCGGACGTGGATGACATCAGCACGCGCGACGCGCAGCAGGCGGTGGGCTACCGCGTCTCGGGCGCAGCGCTGAAGCCTTCGCGCTTCCTGGACGTCACCAGCCGCTTCGGTGGCGGCGGCACGCGCGCGACGGTGGAGGACCTGCTGGGCTTCGCTCGCGCGGTGCTGGACCACAAGCTGGTGACGCGCGAGACGATGGGCCGCATGCAGGCGACGATGGTGACGCGCGACGGGCACATCACCGACTACGGCATGGGCTTCGCGACCTATCCGCTGCGGGGCCACTACATCGTCGCGCACGCGGGCGGGCAGCCGGAGACGACGACGCTGCTGGTGCTGCTGCCGGCGGAGGATACGGCCATCGCGCTCGCCACCAACGTGGAGGACGAGGCGAAGCGGCTGCGCCGGCTGTCCATCCGGTTGATGGAGACGGTGCTGGACGAGGGCGCGCCGGGCCGGGGCGGCCACTTCACGGACCCCGTGGACGCGGTGGTCTACGAGGGCATGGGGCGGCTGGCGAGCTACGGGCTCGCGTACCATGACTGGGCCACGCGCGGGCCGGGCACGCTGCCACCGGAGACGGACCTGGCGGCGGCGTTCGCGAAGGTGTCCTCGCTCTTCGAACGGGGCGCGATTGCCCGGGACGGCCGGGGCGCGATGGAGCGGATCCGCGGCGCGCACGAGCCGCGCGCCGAGTCGCTCTTCATCCGAGTGGGCGCGCACATGGCGGCCACGGTGGAGCGGGCGATGGGCGCGGAGCGGCTGCGCTCGTATCGGACCCAGGGGGCGGCGGGCTTCTTCGCGGACTACCTGGCGGCGTGCGAGACGCAGAAGTGTCCGGAGATGGAGCGCTTCAGTTCGTCCGTGCGGAGCGACGTGGCGCGCTTCGTCGCGGGGTGGAAGCGCGCGGAGGTGCCGGCGTTGAAGCGCTCGCGCCTGGAGGCGATGAAGGATCCGGAGCGGCTGTGGCCGTCGCTGAAGGAGGCGGCGGTGCGCGCCCCCGCGGTGCGGCCCGACTACACGGATGAGCTGCTGACGCTGGCGGACCGCGCGAAGCGGAAGCCGGTGGACCGGATGCGCTGGTTGGAGCGCGCGACTGAGCTGCAACCGGAGTCGATGGACGCGCACCTGGCGGAGGCGGTGGGGTTGCTGGAGGCGGACCGGGAGCAGGAGGCGATTCCCCACGTGCGTGAGGCGTTCGAGACGCCGGAGGGGTCGCTGGTGCTGTCGCCCTCGGGCTTCCTGAAGCGGCTGCTGGACACGCGGTCGCCGAAGGTGGCGAGGGGCCTGTTGCGAGCGGCGGTGACGCTGCATCCGGACTCGCCGGAGCTGTGGGATGCGCTGGCGAAGCGCGAGCGGGTCCTGGGCGACGCGGGCGCGGCGAAGGCGGCGCTGGCCCAGGCGAAGCGAGCCCGGCAGGTCCGGGCCGCGCAGGAGGCCCGCGCTCCGAAGTCGCAGGGCGTCGTGGCTCCGGCGGGGAGCGCGCCATCGCAGGACAAGGCTGGGAGCACGTCCCCCACGGTGCCGGTGGATCCGGAGTCCTCGCCGGAGCCGTAGCGCCCGCGAACCGGGCAGCCCGGGAAGGCACGACTCCCAAGCCTCCGGACCTGGATGCTGTCCCCAGGGCTGAGAAGGCGAGAACCCTGGGGGCACCTCCCCGGCGGCGGGCCGAGGAAACCTGTCCGACAGTCGGACAGCTTTTGGAGCCGTGTGGCCCGGGAGCCCTCCCCGGCGGCGGGCCGCGAAACCTGTCCGACAGTCGGACAGCTTTTGGAGCCGTGTGGCCCGGGAGCCCTCCCCGGCGGCGGGCCGCGAAACCTGTCCGACAGTCGGACAACTTTTGAAACCGCGTGGCCTGGGGGCCTCCGCGCCAGACCGGGCCGCGAAACCTGTCCGACAGTCGGACAGCTTTTGGAGCCGCGTGGCCCAACAGCCTCCGCGCCAAATCGGGCCGAGGAAACCTGTCCGACAGTCGGACAGCTTTTGGACGGCCGCGGCCCGGGGGCCCGCTCCATCGGCTGCGTGCGTGACGGGACCCGGGCCGTGCGAGGATGCTCGGCGATGACGCCTTCCTGTCCCTCCTGTCAGGCCCCCTTCACCCCCGGCGCTGAAACGTGCGCGCGGTGCGGGGCCTCGCTACTTGTGGCCCCGGCTCCCGGCGGCGCCGACCCTGTCTGCGCAGTGCACCCCGAGTGGCTCGGCGTGGCCACCTGCCCACGCTGTGGCGCGTTCGCCTGTGCCCGCTGCCTGCGCCAGGGACCGGAGGGCACCGTCTGCGCCACCTGCCTCGAACGTGAACCCCTGGGCCATCTGCCCTGGGACCAGCGCGCGGAGCTGGGGACGCTCAAGGCGTTCTGGCGGACGTGCTTCGGCATGTTGATGCGGCCCACGGAGACCCTTCGGGGCGTCAACCCCGACGCGCCCGTGAGCAGCTCCATGACCTTCGTGATGCTGTCGGCGATCGCCGGCTTCCTGTCGACGGGCATCGTCTACACCGCGCTCATCGGCATCATCCTGGGGTTCGTCCCCGAGACGGAGAAGAGCGGCGCGGATCCGAAGGACTTGAAGCTGTGGATGACGGTGGTCATGGCGGCCTGGACCGTGCTCATGCCCGTGTTCAGCACCGGCATGACCCTGGCGAACGCGGGCCTGGACCACCTCATCCTCCGCATGGGCGGCGTGGAGCGCGGCTTCTCCGTGACCATGCGCGCGCACGCCATCTCCCAGGCGCCGTACATCGTCGGCGTGATTCCCTTCGTCGCCGTGTACGCCGCGCCCTTCTGGGCCATGGGCCTGCGCGCCTTCACCTACCGCACGCTGCACCGCACCAGCTGGGGCACGGCGCTCGCGGGCGCGCTCCTGGTGCCCGTGCTCTCCTGCTGCCTCTGCGGCGGCGTCTACGGCGCCATCATGTTCGCGGCCCTCAAGAGCACGGGCCAGTTCTGAGGCGCGGCTCGCGCGACTACCGCTGCCCGGTCGCCGCCGTGGCTCCGTGCGGAACCAGCGAGCTCGGCTCCGGCCAGAAGCGCGCGCTCCGGATGCCGTCGAAGGACGCCGCCAGGCGCCGCGAGCCCAGGTCGTAGACCCGCGCCTGCGTCTCGCCCGCGAGCATCAGCAGGTCCCCGCGCGCCATCGCCCGCACGGGGCTCCGGGCGTGCAGGGCGAGTCCCTCGGGTTCGCCCAGGTGGCCGTCCTCCGCCTCCCAGCGCACCGGCATCATCAGCGCGGTCTGCTCGCCCGCGGTCTGCCACGCGAACAGCGGGCCGCCGCGCGACTCCACGCGCGCCCAGCCGCCGAACACGTCGTGCCCCCGGTCGGGCACCACCGCGTCGAGCCGGACCGCGTCCTGACTGCCCTCGTCCAATCCCTGCGCCACCAGCGCGTCCAGGTCCCCGGCCACCGTGGAGGACACCAGCATCTCCGTGGTGGCGAGCGCGAACACCGCGTCCGCGTCACCTCGCGTGGCCACCGTCTCGATGCGCTTCCACGCCCCCGCATCCAGCCGGTACGCGTGCGCGAGCCCCGCGCCCTCGTCCAGCTCCGGGATGGGGATGCGCCGGCCCTCGAAGAGGAAGACGTCGTCGCGCCGCACCAGCTCGCCCGTGTGCGCGGTCAACGCCACCAGCCGCCCCACCGAGTCGAACCCCACCGCGCCCGTCAGCCCCTCCTCCGGCAGCAGCTGCGCCGAGCCCTGTCCGGACGTCAGGTCCACCGTCCACACGCGCCCGGGCCCGCGCGCGCTGCCGGCCGGGTCGCGCACCGCCGCGTGCTTGCCGTCCGGGCTCCACGCGAGCTGCAACCCGTCACACGCCGCGTCCACCGTGACGAGCGCCCTGCGTCTGCCGTCTGACTCCAGCCGCAGCCAGGTACAGCCCGACGGCGCCGCGTCCTGGAGCACCGACAGCGAGAACGGCGCCACCTTCACCGGCGGCGCGGCCACCGGCACGGCGGCGGGCACGGCCGGGGAGGCCTCCGGGGGCTTCTGGCAGGCGCTGAAGAGGAGCAGGGCGCTGAAGAGGCTCGAGGTGCGGACCATGTTGAAGTTCTCCCGGAAAAAGATGGCGTCCACGGAATATGTCAGAGCCGGGGAGCGTGCGGAAGACGCTCAAGCGCACATCCGGAGAGCCATTGCGCCAGGAGGGTTTGGCGAGACCTCGTGGCCGCTAGACCGTCTGGGTGGGGCGTTGGGGCGCGATGTCTGGGGTTGACGTGTCTGGATATGGCGGAGGGGTGATAGTTGCCGCGTGGAAGTAATTGGGATGGTGTCTGTTTTTTGTTGGGCACTGAGTCCATGAGTGGATAGTCTGGCAATGGCGTTGGAGCGCGGTTTGGAGAGGACTTCCGCCAAGAAGCACAACGCGTCATGCGGGCCGAGGGGGAATGGACACCGGGCTGCGCTCCGTGCCAGGGCGAATGCTCACGCGCATTGCGTGTGAATGGAAAGAAAATCATGAAATGTGGTTGGGGGATGAAGTGGGTGGCGGCAGCCGGAGGGCTGGTGCTGTCTGGAATGGGGTGTGGTCAAAGCGAGGCCCCCCTTGAGGCTCCACGTGCAGCGACGTCAAGTCAGTCCATCGTTACTGCTCGGGGAAGTTGGATCGACGGCAAGAACTATCGATTCACGGTTATTGCCAAATCAGGGGCGGATGACCTGACAGAAATTCATCCAGCGGTGGGGCTCAACGAACGAGGCCAGGTGGCCTTCGTTGGAAAGCGCGGCTCCGGTGCGGAGCATCTCTACATCGGGGCCGCGAACCAGTCGCTCGTGAACCTCAGCCCGGCATATACGTCGAGCCGCCGGATTGGCTCCGGCGTGCAGATCAGCAACACGCCGACGGTCGTGGCGCTCGATACGGACACCTCCGGGGGAAGCTTCATCCGGACGTGGACGCCCACGGCGATTGGTGTGAACACGATCATCGCCAAGGGAGGAACGACGAAGTTCGACAAGGTGACTGCCTGGCCCGCAATCAATGACGCGGATCAGGTGGCCTTCACCGCCTACAAGGGCGCGTCCTACCTGCTCGCGACGCCCACGCCCGGGACGTCGAACTACTACACCACCGCATTCACCTCGGTCCTGAAGGCGCCAGCGATGAGCGGCCAGGATGGGGACACGACGTATTCCATCGCCCAGGTGGATGGTGTGCCGGGACCCATCAGGGTCTATTCTGAAACGCTGACGTCCCTGGGGAGCCTCATGCAGAGCGGGGAGTTCTCCGAGGTCGGTCGGTGGCCGGGAATCAGCAGGGACGGAAGCATCGTCGTCTTCTACGGCACCCTGACGGCTACCGGGTCCGCCAACCATGACATCCCGAACCATGGGCCGGGAATCTTCGCCACTTACATGGACGGCGGCGTCCGGAAGGTCATCCGGGTCGCCGGACGCGACGTGCAGGATCTGTCGGCGCCTGTTTCCGCGACAACGGGCAACCTGGATGGTGTCTGTGACTCCGGAGAGACGTGCGTCCCGGGCGAGCTGGGTTTCGGTCCTGCGGGAGAGCCTTATTCCTTCTCTGAATTCTTCTCCAACTCACGCGTGTCCATCGCGCATCAGTCTCTTGGGGCCACGGGGTTGGAGGATGACTCGTTCGTGGTGGCGTTCGATGCGAGTGCCGACACCAATCATCCGCTGGGTGAGTTCAAGACCGGGCGGGGCATCTGGACCCTCCAGGTGGACCTGAAGCGGCAGGGCGGCGTCCTCATCGAAAAAACCCACCGCCCCATGGTCGTCATCCAGTTCCTCGACAAGCTGGGTGACTTCACGGTGGGAGAGATCTCGACGGATCCAGCCTCACCCTCGCTGGACGGTGCCTATCCACAGGTCGCCCTGGCGAGGTTCAATCCGGACAAGAGTCCCCGTACGCAAGGCCGGGGCGACCATCGGGTGGCGTTCTACGTCAAGAACCTGGTGGGAAATGCCACCATGGTCGTGGTGGCCGAGCGTCTGGACGCTGACGAGGATGGCCTGCCGGACCACTGGGAGCAGAAGTCCACGGCGAGCATCAAGCACGGCATCGACTTCGATCAGGATGGCACCATCGACCTGGAACTGGCGAAGCTTTATGGCGTGAAGCCGAAGCAGAAGGACCTGTTGGTGGAATACGACTTCATGGTTGGCTCGGGGCACTCCCATGAGCCGGATTCGAAGCGCCTGGCGCAGATCCAGACCGAGTTCGCGCGCCGGGGTTACTTCCTCCACCTGCTCAAGGGCGATGCGCTGCCAGAAGTGACGCCCATCACATTCACTCGCCAGCCTCCCCGCGCGGGGATGACGCCCAACGGCAGTTTCTACGCCCTGAAGTACGGGTCACCCATCGACCTGTGCGCCGTGGGTGACCTGGGCGCGAACGCAGACCGGGCGAAGGCCAACTGCCTGGACGAGCGCCGTGCCAGGAACCTTGCCTTTCGCTACGCCATCTTCGGACACCAGAACGCGACGGCAGTGGCTTCCGGTGTAGCGGAGACAGGGGGAAACGACTTCCTCGTGGCTCCTTATGAGTACGATCTGCTGGACCCCAGCAAGGCCCAGAAAACGGAACGCGCCGGAGGTGACCCCGCGCGGTGCCAGCCCGGTGAAGGTCCGCTTGAGTGTGGGTACCGCGAAATCCACGCGTCGGTCTTCATGCACGAGCTGGGGCATTCACTGGGGCTGCTGCATGGCGGCGGGCAGTTCATCAACTGCAAACCCAACTACCCCAGCATCATGTCGTACAGCCTCGCCCTGCCGACCCTCAATCCCCAGAGGCCTCGTTCCTTCTCTTCCGTGGAGATGGATCCGCTCGACAAGGGGGCCTTGGATGAAGCCGTGGGCCTGCCAAAGTTCCCATTGTTGGGGCCCGTGGGACGCCCCCAGGATGGGCATGGTCGTATCGTGTTTGGCGATGGTGGAGGCGCCGTCTTCGAATCCGTCACGGCGGTACCCATTGATTGGGATGCGGACCTCAATCCAACGGCGGGTACGTTCCCACAGGACGTGACCTTCGTCATTCCGGTGTGCCCCGCCAACCAGCTCCCGAACCTCCTCCAGGGCCATGACGATTGGGCCAACCTGAAGCTGGCGTTCCGTGACCATCAGGATTCGAACGTTTCCTATGCCGGAGTTCCGCTTCACGAGGATTTTCCGGTCGAATCCCATATCGCGTCCCTGGCGGGCATTGATACGGACCATGACGGTGTCCCGAACCTTACGGACAACTGCGTAGCGGTCGCCAACCCGGGACAGGCGGATGGCAATGGCAATGGCATTGGCGATGCGTGTGAGGTCTCCGGCACCGTCGATGTGGCGCTCACCGTGACCGCGAGTCCCTCCCCTGTGCTGGTGGGCACTCCCGTCGTATACACGTTCGGGTTGTCCCAAGCCGGCAGCCGGGCCGAGCCAGAGGTGGTCCTGACAGCGGATCTGCCCGAGGAGGCTGAGTACGTGTCGGTGACGTCCTCCCAGGGCCAATGCACCCACTTCGAGGAGACGCTGGTTTGCACGCTGGGTGCCATGGCCCCCAGCGCTTCGGCGAGCGTGGGCGTCACGCTGAGGCCACGGGTTCCGGGCTCCTTCTCCTATGAGGCTCGGGTGACCACGAGCCTTCTGGAGACGAGCGAAAGCAACAACGAGGCCTCGGCGGAAGTGGAGGCGCTCTGCGAATCGGATGCGCAGCTTTGTGCCCGGTTGATGAAGACATGCGGAGCGGTGAGCGCCACCGACAACTGCGGCGTCGTCCGGAGCGTCGCGAGCTGCGGAACCTGCTCCACGGGGCAGAGCTGCACCAGCAGCAACGTGTGCGAGTAGTGAGCTGAATGGCGCCGTGGGGCCGGCCTGTTCCTGGAGGCCCCCGGCGCTGTCAGCGCAACCATCCAATGTAGGAGGAGCTGGACGGCCCAGGCCACGGCGTTGAAGGGGCCAGGGGCGTACTTCTCGCGAGGAGTTGCTCCATCGGAAGGTCGCTCTCCAGGTCGTCCCGTTGCACGACGTGGAGCCGCTGGAGCCAGCCCTCACCACAGAAGCCAGGCTGGGAGTCGTCCCGGCCCACGAGGATGTTCACCAGGGCCTGGGTGTCGTCAGGCGAGAAGGCCAGGACCGTGAAGGGGGTTGCATCCTGGCGTACCCGCGAATGCGTGCGCGCATGCGGATCCCATCGATACAGGCGCTGCGGTGGGGGCGTCACTCCCGCGCACTCCGTCGTCGGTGGCTCGGGTGTCACCTCGGTGAAGAGTCCCCCCGGGCGCTGGTTGTACCAGTTGAACCTTCCCGTGAAGGCTCCCAATGACGCCTCGGGGGTGAAGGCATCATCCAGGGTGTGCAGGGATGCCTTTCTTCCCTGGGGAGTGGAGGTCGTGACGAAGGCATGGCCGCCGTCAGGCGAAACGGCAGGCCCTTCCGCCGGGTGTGTCCGCACGCGGCCCGTGGATACGTCAAGGACCCCCAGGCGCTGCGCCCCGGTGGCTCCGCACTGAAGGGTGAACACACATTCGTTCCGGGAAGAGGACCAGACCCACAGCTGGGGCTTTCCCTGAATGGGACCGAGCGGGACTTCCGTCACCCTGCCTGACTCGACCTCCACCTTGTAAAGCTTCAGGAGTTCGCAGTCAGGATTGGGGAGCTCCAGTGCATAGGCCAGATGCTTTCCGTCAGAGGACCAGATGAACGAACTGGCCCGGGTTCCTTTCGGTAGAGAGGGCAGGTCACGCAGGTCCACGAGGATGCGTCGGCCCGTCCCATCCGCCTTGACCACGAGCAGCACGTTCCATGATTGCGAGGGTGAGACGCTCGCTCCGTCCGAAGCGGCGGGATGGCGCTCCGCATAGGCCACGCAGGTCCCATCCGGCGAGATGCAGGCCCCGTTGAGGGGGCCTTCCACCTGGGGACGGTTCCAGCCCGCGAGCCGACCGCTGTCCGTGAGCGCGGTGTGCCGTAGCCCATCCAGGGATTGAATCCACAAGTCGCGCCGCGGGCCCGGACGCTCCTGCTTGAAGTACAGCAACCCACGCCAGCCGGGGGCAGGAACTCGGAGCGGCTCCGCCCGGGCTCCCGTCGCTCCCTCCCGCGAGCAGCCAGCGATGGCGAGGGCTCCCATCCCTCCCAGCAAGGCACGCCGTCCCATCAGGGGCCGTGACGAAGGCAAGAGGAAGGGGGGCGGTGGGCTCATGGACGAACCATAGCGATGAGGGAGCGAGACCTGAATTGCCATGCCACCGCATGCGGCCGAGACCAGCACGCCTGCAATCCTCCAATGCCAAGGACACCGGCACGGCGGACTATCAGCTCATCCTCGACCCGGAGACGTGCAACCGGGGGGCTACAGCGTCATGTACGCGCGGGCCGCCGGCACGGAGTAGAACTTCCCCTCCGGCAGGACGTACGCGGTGAGCTTGCCGCCGTAGACGCAGCCGGAGTCCAGGCCCACCGCGAAGGGGTGCCTCTGCAGGCCTCGCATGGCGTCGTGGCCGAAGATGACCAGCTCCGGGCCCTGCCACAGGCTGCCCCACGGCTCGCCCGCCTCCAGGCGCTTCGACGGCGTCCCATCCGCCGCGATGCTGCGCAGGTTGAAGAGGAACTCCTCCTTCTGCTCCTCGAGCGGTACCCCCGGCACCAGCCCCGCGTGCACCGCCAGCGCGTTCAGGTCCGGGAAGCGCAAGTAGGAGGGCAGCCTCTCCATCCAGGCCCAGTCCGCGGCGCTCAGCGTGTCCAGCACATGCCGGTGCTCCGGCTTGAGCTTCTTGCCCTTGGACGCATGGCCCCCGTGCCAGCGCAGCACGTGCGCGTCGTGATTGCCCTTCACCGCGTGGAAGCCGTGCTCGCGCGCCCGCCGCACCACGCCCGCGGAGTCCGGCCCCTTCGCCACCAGGTCGCCCACCAGCACCACCCGGTCGCCGGGCTGCCAGTCACACGCCTTCAGGAGCGCATCCAGCTCACTGGAACAGCCGTGCACATCTCCGATGAAGAGCGTTCGCATCCTCCCCTCTCTTTAACGCACTGGCCGCGAATGCCCTGCCGGGATTCTCGGGGGCCTCGCCGGGGGACGGGGCCTCGCGCGCCGCGTTACTCGGAGGGCGTGCGCAACAGCCGGCTCAGGCTCACGTCCAACTGGCTGGAGATGAGCCGCAGCACGCTGTCCAACTGGGAGCGAGTCAGCCGCAGCCGCTCCGTCAGCCGCTGCCGCGTCCCGTCCAGCAGCTCCTCCTGCGCGCCCACCACCCACCGCGCCGCCGTGGAGCGGTGCACGCCGTACAGCGCTCCCAGTTGGTCGATGCCCAGCCCGTCCAGGTACTTCAGCCGCAGGAAGTTGCGCTGCCGCGCGGACAGGGCCGCCAGCGCCGCCTGGAACGACGCGCTGAACTCCGCGCGGTACGTCTGCTTGAGGTACGCCAGCTCCGGGTCGTCCCCCGGCGCCACCAGCATGGACAGGTCGCCGTCCTCCGACTGCGCCTGTCCCGAGCGCTGCCGCTGCCAGTCCAGCGCCAGCCACAGCGCCGCCGCGCGCACCCAGCCCGCCAGCGGCCCCGTGCCCGGGTACGCCGCCAGCCGCGCCGGAGCCTCCGCGCTGCCCACCAGCATCCGCTGCCGCAGCGCCTGACGGACTTCATCCAGCCCGGCCGGGGGCAGCCTCAGCCGCGCCACCGCCGCGTCCACCTCCGGCATCAGGCGCTCCTCGAACGTGGCCAGCGCGGAGGGCAACCCATCCGCCGCCGCCCGGGCCAGGTACACGTCCGCCATGTGCAGCTTGCCCCAGGCGTCCTCGTGGCCGTCCGCGGGCACCAGCCGCGCCAGGTGCGCCGCGAAGCGCGACCCCTCCAGGGGGATGTCCGGCCAGGACTGCCGGGCCACTTCCATGGCCTGGGCCAGCCGCTCCTGGAGGACGGAGAGGGCGCCTGCCGGCTCCGTCTTTCCTCGAGCGGTCATGAAAGCCTGGGCTAAGGGCAATTCAGGTGCGGCCACGGCAGAGGACACTACCACCGGCCCCTGTCGCGCCGCCGGGTCACCCGACATGTCGCGCAGAGGCTCCCACCTGTCAGGTGTCCCCCGGGACACGCTCCCGCGCCGCGCGTGTCCACCCGAGCACGCCCCCCTGGCCGTGCGGGGCGCCCCCCTGTCCACCCTCGTCCGCCCGAGTGGCATCCAGCCGGCGTCCCTCCCTCCGTGGCCCTCCGGCCACGGCCGCCCATGGCCTGCGCTTTGCTGGTAGAGCCATCCGGGACGTGGGCTGGTGCGGAGGTGTGAACGTGGAAGAGGTCGGTGTGGGGCTCGGAGTCGGGCCTGGTGACGCGGTGTACTCCTCGTGGCTGGAGGTGAGCGCATCCCACCTCAGGCACAACGTGGCGGCGTTCCGCGTGCTGGAGTCCACCGGCCCCACACCCCGAGCGCTGGGCGCGGTGCTCAAGGGCAACGCCTACGGCCACGGCCTGGCCCAGGTGCTGCCGCTGGTGCACGCGGGAGTGGACGTCCTCTACTTCATCGCGCCGCAGGACGCGCTCACGGTGCGCGCGCACGAGTCCACGCACGGCCTGCCCGCGCGGCAGGTGGTGGTGCTGGGCGCGGTGGCCCCGGAGGAGGCCGTCGTGCTGGCGCGCGAGGGCATCGACGCGGTGGTGGCGGACCGCTCCTGGGCGGACGCGGTGCCGGCCCTGCGCGCGGCGAAGCTGCCGCGTCCCCTGCGCGTGCACGTGCACATCGACACGGGCCTGGGCCGCGAGGGCTTCACGTTGGATCAGCTGCCGCGCGAGACGCGGTTCCTCGCGGAGGCCCTGGACGTGTTCGAGCCGGTGGGCGTGCTCAGCCACTTCGCCAACACGGAGGACGTGACGGAGCAGGCGTACGCGCTGGCGCAGTTGGACGCGTTCGAGACGGCGCTGGGGCACCTGACCGCGCAGCTGAAGCCCGCGAAGCCGTTGCAGCGGCACATCGCCGCGAGCGCCGCGGCGCTGGTGCTGCCCCGGGCGCGCTACGAGGCGGCGCGCGTGGGCATCTCGCTGTACGGCCTGTGGCCCTCACCGGAGACGCGGCTGTCCGCGCGGCTGGTGCTGGGCGAGCTGCCGGTGCTCAAGCCGGTGCTGTCGTGGCGGTGCAGGAGCCAGGTGGTGAAGTGGCTGCCCGCGGGCGCGTACGTGGGCTACGGCTGCACGTACCGCTGCCCGGAGCCCACGCGCATCGCTGTATTGCCGGTGGGCTACTACGACGGCTATCCGCGCCTCGCGTCCGGCAAGGCGCACGTGCTGGTGAACGGGCGGCGGTGCGCGGTGCTGGGCCGCGTGATGATGAACCACCTGATGGTGGACGTGACGCGCGCCACGTCCGACGAGCGCCCGGTGACGGCCACACTCCTGGGCCGCGATGGAGAAGAGTCCGTGTCCGCCGAGTCCCTGTCCGGCTGGGCGCAGACCATCCACTACGAGCTGGTGACACGCCTGGGCGCGCACCTGCGTCGCGTGGTGGTGGAGTAGCGCGCTACTTCCGCGGCGTGCCCTCGGTGAGGCCGGGCGACGGCGCGGTGACGACCGCTGGGGGCTGCACCTTCCATCGGCGGTGCAGCCACAGCCACTGCGCCGGATGCCGGCGGATGGCGCGCTCCAGCGCCGCGGTGACTCGCGCGGTGTGCTCGGTGATGGGGTCCGCGCACTCGCCAGGTTGCGGCGGGAGGATGGGGCCCTCCACCTCCAGCTTGTAGCGCGCGCCAGGACCGGGAGGCCGCACGCCCATCACCACGAACACCGGCACGCCCGTGCGTTCGGCGGCCACCGCCATCGCGGGCGTCGTGGACGCGAGCCGGCCGAAGAAGGGCACGAACACCGCGGACTTCGCGGGCAGCGCCTGGTCCAGCAGCATGTACGCGGACTCGCCGCGGTTCACCGCTTCCGTAATCTCTTGAATCGCGCCCTTCGGATAGATGAGCCCCGCGCCCGCGCCCAACCGGTTCACCGCGATGCGCGTGTTCAGCGCGCCCTTGAGCGGACGCACCAGCGCGTTGAGCGGGATGCCCCAGCGGATCAACATCTGGCCCACCAGCTCCCAGTTGCCGAAGTGCGCCGTCACCAGCAGCGCGCCCTTGCCCGTGGCCACGTGCGCCTTGAGCGCCGCCCACGCCTCCTCGCCCTCGATGCCCTGCTGGTCCCAGTCCGGCGTCATCCGGTCCCCGGACGGCAGCGACTCCACCACCACGCGCGCCATGGTGAGGTACGCACCCCGCGCGATGTCGTGGCGCTCCTGCTCGCTCTTCTCCGGCATGGCGTGCGCCAGGTTGTCCAGCGCCACCTTGCGGCGGATGCCCAGCGTGTAGGCCAGGTTCGCCACGAAGCGCGCGAGCGCATCCCGCGCTTTCGGTGACAACGCGGTGAGCAACGCCCAGACGCCGCGCGTCAGGAACGCCACGATGGGGCCCGGCGGTGAGCCGATGATGCGGCGCAGGTGCTCCGGTGGCCTTTTCCCCTCGGGAGGGGTGTTTGTTTGCGATGGCAGCGGATGCGAGGAGAGGGGAGCGGACACGGCGGCGCACTCCATCGCGAACAGGACCTGACAGCAAGGCCACGCACCGCTTGCTCGTCGCTACCTTGCCAGGCTGCTCTGGTCCACACTGCGCGGCCATGCCCAACCTGCTCCGTCCGGTGGCCCTGGCCACCGTAACCTTCCTTGCGGCATGCGGTGCCCGACAGGGTAACGCTCCCGCTCCCGGTGCTGTTGAAACGCCCGCCATCCAGGCGGCCACAGCGCCCACGCCTCCCACGCTGCGGCTGCCAGAGGACGTGCGGCCCACGAAGTACGCCATCGTCTTGAAGATGGATCCGAAGGCGGAGTCCTTCGAAGGCACCGTCGACGTCATGCTGGAGGTGGCCAAGGCCACGAACGTCATCTGGATGCACGGCAAGGGCCTCATCGTGAAGGAGGCCACGCTGGAGCAGGGGGGCGTCACGCGGACGCTCAAGGCCTCCTCCTCCGGCGAGGACTTCCTCGGCCTGACGCTGGAGAAGCCGCTGGCCGTGGGCGGCGCGAAGCTGCACCTCACGTACACGGGCACCGCGTCCGAGCGCGAGACGTCCGGCGCCTTCCGCGTCAACGAGGGCGGCGACTGGTACATCTACACGCAGTTCGAGCCGCTGGGCGCGCGCCGCGCCTTCCCGTCCTTCGACGAGCCCGGCTTCAAGGTGCCGTGGCAGCTCACCTTCCACGTGCCGGAAGGCAACGTGGCCGTCACCAACACGCCGCAGCTGGCGGAGGAGAAGGGCGCGGACGGCTGGCACATCTACCGCTTCGCCCCTACGCAGCCCCTGCCCAGCTACCTCATCGCCTTCGGCGTGGGCCCGTTCGACTTCCTGCCCGCGCGCGACGCGGGGCAGAAGCAGGTGAAGACGCGCATCATCACGCCGCGCGGCCGGGCGAGCGAAGGCGCGTGGGCCGCGAAGGTGACGCCGGAAATCCTGGAGCGCCTGGAGGCGTACTTCGGCATCCCGTACGCGTACGAGAAGCTGGACGTGCTCGCGGTGCCGCTGATGGGCGGCGCCATGGAGAACCCGGGCCTCGTGACGTTCAACTCGCGCCTCGCGCTGGCGAAGCCGGAGGAGGACGCCGTGTGGCGCCAGCGCGCGTTCGCGAACGTGCAGGTGCACGAGCTGGCGCACCAGTGGTTCGGCGACCTGGTCACCCTGGCGTGGTGGGACGACCTGTGGCTCAACGAGTCCTTCGCCTCGTGGATGACCCCGCGCATCGTGGAGACGTACCAGCCCACGTGGGACGCGCCGGTGGAGCGCGTACAGTCCCGCAACGACGCGCTGGACGCGGACAGCCTGGTCGCCGCGCGGTTCATCCGTCAGCCCATCCAGAACGCGGGTGACATCCAGAACGCCTTCGACGGCATCACCTACGGCAAGGGCAGCGCGGTGCTGGCCATGGCGGAGACGTGGCTGGGCCGCGACGTCTTCCAGAAGGGCATCCAGCGCTACATCCGCGCGCACGCGGGGAAGAACGCCACCGCGAAGGACTTCCTGGACGCGCTGTCCGCCGAGTCCGGCAAGGACGTGTCCCAGGTGATGAACAGCTTCCTGGACCAGACGGGCGCGCCCTTCATCACCGCGACCCTGCTGTGCGACGGCGGCAAGCCGCGCGTGGCCCTCACCCAGCAGCGCTACATGCGCCTGGGCTCCAAGGCCCCGGAGGCGCAGTCGTGGAAGGTGCCGGTGTGCGTGAAGTACCCGGGCGCGGGCAAGGAGGCCACCGCGTGCACGCTGATGACGGAGGAGAAGGCGGAGATCGCCCTGACGGAGGCGAAGGCGTGCCCGGCGTGGGTGTTCCCCAACGCGGACGGCTCGGGCTACTACCGCATGCGCCTGGCGGGCGATGCGCACGCGAAGCTGATGAAGTCCGGCCTGCCGAAGCTGTCGCGCGCGGAGCGGGTGGTGCTGCTGAGTGACTCGCTGGCGCTGGCGAAGGCGGGGCTCATGCCCGCGGCGGACGCGCTGCCGCTGCTCACCGGCGTGGCGGAGGACCCGGACCGGCAGGTGCTGGAGGCGGGCCTGGAGCTGATGGACCTGGTGTCGTCGCGGCTGCTCCCGGAGGCGCAGAACGCGGACCGCGCCCGCTACGTCCGGGACACCTTCGGGCCGCGCGCGCGCAAGCTGGGCTTCAAGCCGCGCGCCGGTGAGAGCGAGGACCTGCGCCTCTTGCGTCCGCGTCTGCTGGAGCTCGCCGGCAACGAGGGCGACGACCCGAAGCTCATCGCGGAGGCGCGCACGCTGGCGGAGCAGTGGCTCAAGGACCGCAAGGCGGTGGCGCCGGACGTCGTGGGCGCGGTGCTCGCCATCGCGGTGGAGCACGGGGACGCGGCCCTGCACACGAAGCTGATGGAGGCCCTGCGCGGCGAACAGAGCCGCTACCAGCGCCAGCAGTTGCTGGGCGGCCTGAGCCACGCCACGGACCCGAAGCTGGTGAAGGCGAACCTGGAGCTGCTGCTCGACCCGAAGCAGGACATGCGTGAGAACCTGTGGCTCCTGATGGGCGCGTCGCGCGACCCCCGCACCCGTGACACCGCGGTGGAGTTCCTGAAGACGAACTTCGACACGCTGGTGGGCACCGACGACAAGCCGGGCCTGCTGCCGGAGGGCATGGGCTCGCGGCTGCCGTACATGGGCGCCGGCTACTGCGACGCGGGCAAGCGCCAGGAGGTGGCCGCCCTCTTCGAGCCGCGCGTGGACAAGGTGCCCGGCTCCGAGCGCGTGCTGCGGCAGGTGCTGGAAATCGTGGACCAGTGCATCGCGCTGAAGGAGTCCCAGGGCGCGAGCATCGGGGCGTTCCTGACCGGCAAGCCGGCCAAGACGCCGCAGGCGCCGCCCGCGCCGCGGTAGTCCTCACCTGAAACGAAACCGGGTCCGCGTGACATGCACGCGGACCCGGGAGTGCCGCACTCGTCGCTGCGGGGAGGGCTACTTCCGGCCGCGCGACATGAAGGACATGAAGGCTTCCTTGGCTTCATCGGAGGCGAGGCGCTGGACGAACTCGGCGCCTTCGCGCTTGAGGGCGGCGTCCACCTGGTCGCGCAGCGGACCGCGGATGAGCGCCTTCGTCACCTTCAACGCCTGGGCGGGGCGCTGGGCCAGGGCGCGGGCGCGCTCGGTGGCCACTTCCTTCAGCTGCGCCTCCGGGACGGCCTTGTTGATGATGCCGGCGCGCAGCGCGGTGGCCGCGTCGAATGGGTCTCCGAACAGCAGCAGCTCCGACGCCAGCGCGAAGCCCGCCATGCGAGGCAGCAGCAGGCTGCTGGCGCCTTCCGCGCACAGGCCCAGGTTGACGAAGGGCATGTTGAAGCGCGTCTTCTCCCCGGCCACCACGTAGTCGCAGTGCAGGAGCATGGTGGTGCCGATGCCCACCGCCGCGCCCTCCACCGCCGCGAGCACGGGCCTGCTCAGGCCGGCCAGGGCGCGCAGGTACTGGAACACCGCGCTGTCCTCGCCCGTGGGCGGGTGCTCCAGGAAGTCGCCAATGTCATTGCCCGCGGTGAACGCGCCGCCCGCGCCGGACAGGAGGACCACCCGGACGTCGTCGCGGCGGTCCGCCTCCAGGAGGGCGGCGGTGGCGGCCTCGTACATGGCGTGGGTGAAGGCGTTCTTCTTCTCCGGCCGGTTGAAGGTGACGGAGAAGACCCCGGCGTCGAGCTGCGTCAGAAGCGTGTCGGACATGGCCGGGCAGACTAACGCGCGTCGGGCCGCAGTGCGCGCAAGAGCAGCGGGGCCAGCGTCACCACCTGGTGGGGGAAGGGCAGGTCCTGCCGGTGCTCCACGCTGTCCGTGCTGACCAGCCGCTTCACCGGCACGCCGTGCAGGCGCTCCAGCGCGGGGCCCACCAGCAGGGCGTGCGTGGTCGCGAGGATGAAGTCGTCCACGCAGCCCTCGCCCTTCAGCTCCTTCGCCGCCGCCGCCAGCGTTCCGCCGGTGGACACCATGTCGTCCACCAGGATGGGGCGCATGCCGCGCACCTGGCCCAGCAGGCCCAGCGTCTCCACGTCGTTGCCGCTCAGCCGCGCCTTGTGCACCACCGCCCACGGGCGGCCGAGCAGCTTCGCCAGCGCCTCCGCCCGCTTCACCGCGCCCAGGTCCGGCGCCACCACCACGGTCGTGTCGGTGACGTGGGGGCGCAGCGCGTCCGCCAGGAGCGGCAGCGCGGACAGGTGCTCCAGCGGGGCGCCGAAGCAGCCCTCCAGCGCCGGGTTGTGCAGGTCCACGGTGAACACGCGCGTGAAGCGGCCGTGGGACACCATGTCCGCCACCAGACGGCCGCCCAGGGGCTCGCCCGGCCGGGCCCGCCGGTCCTGGCGCGCGTAGCCCACGTAGGGAATCACCGCCTCCATCGAGGCCGCGCCCGCCCGCCAGCACGCGTCCGCGAGCAGCAGCAGCTCCATCAGGTTCTCGCCCACGGGCGGGGTGGAGGACTGGAGGATGACGACGCGGCGGCCCCGCACCTCCTCCGGGGGCACCTCGATGTGCAGTTCTCCATCCGGGAAGCGCTCCCGCTTCACCCCCACCGGCTCCGCGCCGAACGCCTGGGCGAGCGCACGGCCGAGGTGGGGACTGGCACTGCCGACGACGAGGGCGATGGGCGTCATGGGCCGCACCCTAGCGCGGGAGGTGCTCGCGGTGCCCTGGCCCCCCGGGCATGCCGCCAGGAGAGCCACTGAACGTGCCTCCGCCGACACACTCCGAAGGGAAGAGCACCTTCCGGGGGTGGAGGCAGACCGATGCGTTTCCGGGACAGGGCGGAGGCGGGGCAGAAGCTCGCGGGGGTGTTGGCGCCCTACCGCTCCGGGGACGTGTGCGTCCTGGGGCTGACGCGCGGCGGGCTGCGCGTGGCGTACGAGGTGGCCCGGGCACTGAGGGCTCCCCTGGACCTGTGGGTGGCGCGGCGGCTGCGCGTGCCGGGGGGCCGCCTCATGCTGGGCGCGGTGACGGAAGGCGGCGGGCTGTACCTGGACCCCCAGGCCGCAAGCCAGGCGAAGCTGCCCGGGGAGACGCTCCAGCGCTTCGTGCACGAGGAGGTGGACGACGTGGAGCATCAGGCCCGGCAGCTGCGAGGCGGCCTCACGCCGCGGATCCGCGGCTGCACGGCGCTGCTGGTGGATGACGGGATGGTGACGGGCGCCACCGTGACCGCGGCGCTCCTGGCGCTGAAGCAGCAGGGCGTGCGCCGGCGCATCGTGGCGGTGGGCGTGGCGACGCCGCGCGCGCTGGAGCTCGTCCGGGGCCGCGCGGACGCGGTGCACGCGCTGACGCTGGACCCCGCGCTGCGCGAGGTCTCCGAGGCCTACGACGCCTTCCCCGCGCTCACCCAGGACGAGCTGCGGCGCTGGCTCACGCGCGCCCGGGAGGCCAGCCCCGCCCGGCCGCAGGGCGTGGCTCCGGACGTGGCGGGCGGGTGGTGGTTCTGACGGGCTTTCGGGAACGCAAAGCGGATGACGACGAGGACATGAGGAGGGCGTATGGATGTGGAAACCGTGCATGCGGATGACCGCAGGCCCCGGACGCACTGGGAGCACTTCACGCGCGAGGAGCTGCTCGGGGTGCGGGGCGTGGGCCGCTCCATGGAGCAGGCCTTCGAGATGGCGGCGCTGGGACTCTGCGCGTTGGTGACGGACCCGCGCAGCGTGGAGGCGCACGAGGAGCTGGAGGTGGATTGCCAGTCCTCGGACCATGACCAGCTGCTCGCGGACTGGCTGCGGGCGGTGGTGGGCGCGATGGCCGGACGGCGCCTGCGCTTTCAGTGCTTCGTGGTGCGGCTGGACGGGCTGAACCTCTTCGGCCACGGCTTTGGCGAGCGTGCGGGACAGGCGCGCCATGGCACCCACGTGGCGGTGACGGGCGCGTCGCTCACCGAAGTGTCCGTGCGCCAGGGGCCGGAGGGCGTGTGGACCGCCGAGGCGCTGGTGGACTTCTAGGGAGGCAGGCGGGCGCGGCGGGACGATTCGTCCACGGAGGGGGTGCGCCGGGGCTCCGGGCTGCTATAGGGGGCGTCTTCCTCTTCGCGACCAGGAACCTCCGGACATGGCTTCCCGTGACATCCGCTTTGTATGGCTCGACCTGGAGATGACCGGGCTGGACCCCAATACCTGCGGCATCATCGAGGTGGGCATCATCGTCACCGGCCCGGACCTGCGCCCCATGGGCGAGTTCGAGCGGGTCGTCTGGCAGCCGGAGGAGATGCTCCAGCGCATGGAGCCCGTCGTGCGCGAGATGCACACGAAGAACGGCCTGCTGGAGAAGGTGCGCGCGTCCACGTCGTCCCTGCGCGTGGTGGAGCGCGAGGTGACGTCCTTCATCGCGGACTACTGCGACCTGGGCGAGGGCATCCTCGCGGGCAACTCCATCCACACGGACCGGCGCTTCCTCATCGACCACATGCCCATGGTGGACCGCTACCTGCACTACCGCATGGTGGACGTGACGAGCCTCAAGGTGATTACGCGCGCCTGGTACCCGGCGCTGGTGGAGCCGCGCAAGCCGCCCAGCGGGCACACCGCGCTCGCGGACCTGCGCTCCAGCATCAGCGAGCTGCAGTACTACCGCGACGTCCTCTTCCGCGCGACGCCGGGCTAAGCGCGTCCTTCAGGCGCGGGGCCCGTCCTCGGGCAGCTGCTTCGCGAGGGTGCCCAGCAGGTCGTCCAGCTCGAAGGGCTTGGCGAGGAAGTGGGAGCTGGCGCGGCGCTCCTCGTCCGTGAGGCGGCCCGCGCTCATCACCACCACGGGCAGGTCGCACAGGTCCGGATGGGCGCGGATGCGGCGCAGCAGCTCGCCGCCGTCCATCACCGGCATCATCAAGTCCAACAGCACCAGGTCCGGCTTGGAGGCCAGGAGCCGCTGGAGGCCCTCGTCGCCGTTGTACGCGGTGACGATGTCGTAGCCTTCGAGCGACAGGATGTCCTCGAGCGCCTCCACGATGGCGAACTCGTCGTCCACGATGAGCAACCGCTTCATGCGCGTGCCCCCTCCACCGCACGCACCCGGCCCGGGACCCCTGTCGGCCGGGAGGCCGGGGGCGGGCTGGACG